>NZ_KV804685.1:103962-178592 GCF_001811425.1 Peptoniphilus sp. HMSC062D09
AAAAAAAAACGAGCCTTGAGCTCGTCAATTTTATTTAAAATATAATTTCATGTCGCCATCTTGAATTAGGCCCCTGCGATAAAATATTTCATAAATTGCAAAAGTCACAAGAGCTGGCAAAATTATGTGCATAAGTAAAACTATGCCAAGAAGCTTAGTAAAAGGAACATCAGGCATTGCTGTGAAGGTAGAAATTTGTCCCACAAGTCCACTTGTGCCCATGCCAGATCCCAGAGGTGTGTTTTCAAGTTTAAAGACCATAGTAGAAACTGGTCCTAAGATTGCCGATGAAATAATTGGTGGAATAATAATTATTGGCTTTCTTACAATATTTGGCATTTGTAGCATTGATGTTCCAAGACCTTGTGCCACAAGCCCTTCCATTTTGTTGTCGCGATAAGAGATAACTGCAAAGCCAACCATTTGACAACAACAGCCAATAGTTGCAGCTCCACCAGCAAGAGATGAAAGGGAAAGCATCATGCAAAGTGCAGCTGATGAAATTGGAAGAGTGAGGACAATCCCAACTATAACAGATACGATGATTCCCATAAAGAAAGGAGCCTTATCAGTGGCATTAATAATAATTGCGCCGAGAAGGTTCATAAAGGCACCGATGTATGGTCCAACGAAGTTTGCAATAAATACTCCAACTAAAACTGTAACAGCAGGAGTGATTATAATGTCGATTTTTGTTTTTCTGCTGACAAGTTTTCCAAACTCAACAGCAAAAATTGTGGCTATATAAACTCCCATAGGTCCGCCAAGTTCGTTGCCTGCAATGCCCACAACTGTTGCAGCATAGACTACAAGACTTGGGGCTGACATTGCTGTTGCAATAGCTACTGCTATGGCAGGTCCTGTTGCCTTTTGTGCTAAGGGCCAAAGGACTTCTGTCAAAAATTCAATGTTAAAACTTTTACCAATGGTATTTAAAATTGTGCCCACAAGCAGGGTGGCAAAAAGCCCAAATGCCATGGCACCTAATGCGTCAATAAAATATAACTTTGCCTTCTTCTTCAATTTTTCGTTAAAATTTTCTTTTGTCATCATATTCTCCTAACAAGGTCCTTTATTTTATATTTTGGCACTATGTAGTTGCCATCTTCGTCTAAGTAATAAGACTGGTCTTCACCTGCGTCTATTTCCTTTATACTTGACTTAACTTTTGGATAGCCAAAGGCAATTACTACTTCGCAGGAATAGTTATCTTCATAATTTAAAATCTCACGCATTCTTTTGTCGCTTACACTTCCAATGATGCAAGAGCCAATGCCTTTTTCCGCAGCAGTAAGAGTTAAGTTAGATATTACTAAACCTTCATCAATTCCATTAAATCTTAATTTTTTTTCATCGTCACTTAAAATTGCAATAAAATAAACTGGTCTTTCGCCTTCCTTTGGTCTTCCCATATTGTCAGGTAGGGAAGCAGCCCATTTTGTGTTTTCAAAAATTTCCAAAACCACATCTCTACTTTCAACAGAAACAAATCTAAGGTACTGTCTGTTGTTGGCGCAAGATGCAAATTTAATAGAAGATAAAATTTCATCAATGTCCTCTTTTGAAAGGGACCTGCTCTCATCAAACTTTCTATAAGACCTTCTCCACTCCAATAAATTCTCTAAACTCATTTTTCCTCCTTTAAAGTAAATTTTTATCCTCGTTAACTTTATATTTTATAACAAAATAATTATTTTACAATAAATTATTAAAATTAACTAAATTCATGTTTTATTTAATAAAATGGGGTATATATGCTTTAGTCAAAGAATATAATAATGCGAGAAAAAATTTTAAAAATTTTAACTCAAATTTGATGAAAATGTTTTGACACTTTAGGTAAGTTGTTGTATACTTTAATTATTGTATACCGCTTTGGTGTATCTTTTGTTTTTCACAATTAAAGTGAAAAATATTTCAAGTATTCTTTAATTTAAAAAGGAGGAAAATATGTCAAATTTGTATAAGACTACTGCTGAACATGAAGCTCTTCGTAAAGCTATTAGAGAGTTTGCTGAAGCAGAAATTAAGCCATTGTCTTTTGGACTTGATCAAAACAATGAATTTCCAGAAGAAATCGTTAAGAAAATTGGCGAAAACGGTTGGATGGGTCTACCTTATCCTGAAGAAGAAGGTGGAGCAGGTAAGGATGTTATCTCTTATGCCATCGCCGTAGAAGAATTATCAAGAGTAGATGCTGGTGTTGGCGTTATTTTATCAGCTCATACATCACTAGGTTCTTATCCAATTCAAGCTTTTGGTACTAAAGAACAAAAGGAAAAATATCTAAAACCACTTGCTCAAGGTAAAAAACTTGGAGCTTTCGGTTTAACTGAACCTAATGCAGGATCTGATGCAGGTGGTACAGAAACTACTGCTGTACTTGATGGCGACTATTATATTTTGAATGGTAATAAAATCTTTATTACTAACGCTCCTGCTGCTGACACTTATGTTGTTTACGCAGTTACTACACCAGGTATTGGAACTCACGGAATTTCTGCTTTCATAGTAGAAAAAGGTTGGGAAGGATTTACTTTTGGAGATCACTATGACAAATTAGGTATTAGATCTTCAACTACTGCTGAACTTCAATTTAACAATGTTAAGGTTCCAAAGGAAAACTTACTTGGTAAAGAAGGTCAAGGATTTAGAATTGCAATGCAAACTCTTGACGGTGGTAGAATTGGTATTGCATCACAAGCTCTTGGTATTGCACAAGGTGCTTTCGAAGCTGCTCTTTCTTATGCAAAAGAAAGAATCCAATTTGGTAGACCAATTGCTCAACAACAAGCTGTTGCATTCAAACTTGCAGACATGGCTACTAAGATTAGAGCTGCAAGACTTATGATTTATTCAGCTGCTGAAATGAAACAAAATCACGAAAATTATTCAATGGAAGCTGCAATGGCAAAAACTGTTGCATCTGAAGTTGCTATGTGGGTTGTAAACGAAGCTCTTCAAATCCACGGTGGTAATGGATATCTAAAGGGAATGGACGTAGAAAGATTCTTCAGAGATGCTAAAATCACTACTATCTACGAAGGTACTTCTGAAATCCAAAGAGTTGTAGTTGCAAGTCACCTTGTTGGTAAGGCTCCTAAGAAGAAAGGTAGAGCTGCTGCAATAGATAAAAAGGCTGGTCCTATCACTGGAGAAAGAAAGAGAGAAATAATTAAAGCTGACACAGCAGAAGAAGCTGTCGAAATTTTAGTTAAGAACTTAAAGAAAGACGGATATGATTTCTCAGTAGGAATTGATATCGACACTCCTGTTTACGATGCTGAAAGAGTTGTTTCAGTTGGTAAGGGAATTGGCGGAGAAGAAAATATGGATATGGCTAGAGAACTTGCACACGCTGCAGGAGCTGCTCTAGGCTCTTCAAGACCAGTTGCTGAAACATTAAAACTTGTACCACTTGAAAGATATGTTGGTATGTCTGGACAAAAATTCAACGGAAACCTATACATTGCATGTGGTATTTCTGGAGCAAGCCAACACTTAAAGGGTATTAAAAACGCATCAACTATTGTTGCAATCAACAAAAATGCAGGTGCTCCAATCTTCAAGAATTGTGACTATGGTATAGTTGGAGATATGTTCGAAATTATGCCACTACTTGCAGAAGCTCTTGGAACTGGCGAAAAAGAACAAGCACCTCCAATGAAGAAAGTTAGAAGATCTAAACCTAGAAAATTAGCTCCAAACTATAAAGTAATGGTATGTCCAGGATGCGGATATGAATATGATCCAAACTATGGAGATCCAGAAGGTGAAATTGATCCTGGTACAGATTTTGATAAATTACCAGATGACTGGACTTGTCCAGAATGTCAAGAAGAAAAACAAAACTTTATTGAAGCTGATTTCCCTGCTGATAGAAAATAAAGGAGGATATAATGTATACTGTTAGAAAAGTTACAGATGATCTTTACTATGTTGGTGGCAATGATCATAGATTAGAATTATTTGAAAATATATTTCCTATTCCTGAAGGAGTAACTTATAATTCATATTTACTAAAAGACGAAAAGAATGTATTATTCGATACAGTTGACTGGTCAAGCGTAAAAGACTATTTAGAAAATGTTTCTGAAGTTCTTGATGGAGAAGACCTTGATTATCTAGTAATCCATCACTTAGAACCAGACCACGCAGCTGCTATTGATGAAATAACTTTAAGATACCCAGATGTTAAGGTAATCGCAAGTGAACAAGGCTTTGAATTCATGCGTCAATATGGATTCCATGTAAACGAAGAACAAGCAATGATAGTTGCTGAAGGAGACACAATTTCCTTTGGTAAGCACGAATTTATCTTCTTAGAAGCACCAATGGTTCACTGGCCAGAAGTTCTTGTATCTTTTGATACAACTAATGGAGTACTATTTGCAGCAGATGCCTTTGGTACTTTCGGAACACTTGATGGAAAATTATTTGCTGACGAAGTTAATTTCGAAAGGGATTACCTTGACAGTGCAAGAAGATATTTAACTAATATCGTAGGAAAATATGGTCCATTTGTACAAGATGTTCTTAAAAAAGCATCAACTGTTGACATTAAAATGATTTGTCCACTTCACGGACCAGTTTGGAGAGAAAACCTTGGTTGGTTCATCGAAAAATATGACAAATGGTCAAGATACGAACCAGAAGAAGAAGGCGTAATGATTGTTTACGCATCAATGTATGGAAATACAGAAAGAGCTGCACAAGCCCTTGCATCAAGACTTTGTGACAAGGGAATGACTAATGTAGTAGTTCACGATGTAAGTAACACTCACATGTCTTACCTAATTGCAGACACATTTAAATACTCTCACATTGTAATTGCATCAGTAACTTACAACTTAGGTATTTATCCTGTAATGAAGAACTTCTTAATGGACCTTGAAGCTCTTAATGTTCAAAACAGAACAGTTGGTATCATTGAAAATGGTACTTGGGCTTGTACAGTTGGCGACAAGATTGAAGAATATATCGACGAAAATCTTAAGATGTTCGACGTTCTTCCAGAAAGAGTTACACTTAACTCTGCTCTTAACAAGGCTAACGAAAACGACATGGAAGCTCTTGCAGATTCTATTATTGAATCTATGGCAAAAATTAGAGAAGTTAAAGAAAAATCCGCTAACCAATAATACCAAAGCGGTGTGGATATTAAATTCGGTTATATCATTTGATATAGCCGAATTTTTTTGGCTCTATAATGTCTGTTGGGGAGTAAATCTCTAACAGATATTTTTATGTAAAAAAATTGAAAAAAAATCAGCCAAGGGCTGAAAACTATTTGCTGAAATAAAATTTAAAAAATTCGGCAGTAGATAAATTTCCAAGATACTCAAATTGGCTGATATACTTATTATCCTTATTGTTTAATTTTTTGAAAACAAAATAATGGTCCCTCTCGTCCACAGAATTTTTTGCATTGAGTTTAAAATAATTGTGCCCAGTAGAAACCATGTGCAGCAAGAGATCATCAGTTAAAAAAGTTAGGGGAATGTTAATAGTGGCAAACTTATAAAAATCTTCCTCAAAACGTTTATAATTGTTAGAGAAATAATCAAACTGAATACAACTTTTTTCTAAATCATTCATACTTCCTCCAAAAGAACAATCTTAATAATATCTCCAAAAGAAATAATAAGACTTTCATCTCCACATAAATAAATACTTCCCTGAAAAATTTCATTGACCTTACCTACAAAGGGCTCTAGCCTAAGCCTTGTGTAGACCAGAACAGAAAGCCCATTTACATAAACTTGACTAAGGGCGAGAACAAGATCATCGCGGCTCATCTCTTCAGAAACATCAATGACATCGCCCATGTGGGAAAGGGCAGAAGTGTGCTCAGAAATAAAAAATCCCATCCACTTTGCCATGCCCCTGTCCACATAAGCCCTTGCAGACTTATAGGGCAAATAAGACCTATCAACCATAAAATCACCTCACAAATCAAATAGCGCCGTCCATACCGCCACAGTGACCGCCAATTAAAGAGCTTCTTTCAATGACGCGAGAGCCTTCCAAGAGGCAAGTCGCCCTTTGAACAGAAGTAAAACCAAACCTGTCGCGAATAGAATCAATAGCCTTGTCGAGATTTTCCTCACGCTCAATTTTCCTATAATCATCAAAAAAATTAAAAATCGTAGAAGACTCATCAACTAAATTATCATAAGTAACGCCAAGATTTCTCACAGCGCCGCCCTTATACCTTTCACGGAAGAGTTTCAAAACCTCACCACACAAAACTCGAGTGGACTGACTTGGAGAAATAGTCCTCCTTGCATTGATGGATTTTTTATTTTCACTGTAAGAAAAACCAACATGAATAGAAATAACAGTAACCTTCTTCTTGATTCTTCTGATTCTAATGGCGACCTGCTCAGCAATTTCACATAAAACAATCTCAATTTCATATTGACTAGAATAGTCGCGAGGAAGAACTTGAGAATTGCCAAGACCCTTGGACTTAGGCTTGTAGGGGAGAGTGACCTTGGACTCGTCCACGCCATTAGCGTGAAACCAAAGCTGAAGACCAATTACGCCAAGTTCTTTCTTTAAAATATCAGGATTGTAATTAGCAAGGTCCTTGACAGAAAAAATATAGAGATCATTTAACCTCTTTTTCATCCTAGACCCAATGCCCCAAAAATCTGTGAGCTCATTAATCCTCCAAAGCTTAGTCTCCACATCTTCGTAGGACCAATTGGCACGCATAGTCCTAGTCTTTTTCGCCTCATTGTCAAGGGCAAGCTTGGCGAGAAGAGGATTGGCATTGCTCATACCCACAGTAGAATAAAGACCGATGGACTCCCAAATTTCCCTTTGAATCATGGAAGACACAAGGTCCAACTTGTCGCGGCGAGAAATACATTTATTGGGGACAAAGTAAGAGAGACTCTTAGTTAGGTCGATAAAGCCCTCATCAATAGAGTAGGGGAGAATCTCTTCCTTGGCAGCATAATTTTGAAAAACCCTTTGAATTTTTAAATTTTCCTCGATATAAAGAGCCATCCTTGGCGGCACGATGAGAGTGTTCTTCGCCCACTTCTCAATATAATCAATATAAGACTTAGTGATCTCAACATTTTGATGTCTAGCCTTCTCAAAACTAAACTTCCGAGTCTCAATATCAAAGGGAAGGTCCCTGGCTCTACCAACATTATTCTTTCCAAAAACCCTTTTAAAGAGAGGAGAGCTGGCGAGGATTAAACCACTAGAATTTTCAGACCTACTCATGACGCAAAGAGAAGTGGAGAGAGGGTTAAGCTTTCTCATGACGCACTCAACGCTGGCGTAGAATGACTTAATATCCACAAAAGCAATATCAGACCTTGGCTCCAAAGAATAATCAATAAAACCCATAAGCCACCTCCTAAAAAGAAATAAAAATATATTTAAACACAGGTTTATTTAACTATATTGTAGAACATTTGAGCGAGAAACACAAGTTCGAAAAATAAAATTTCTTTATAAGCACAATGAAAGCAAAAGTTCTTTATCACTATGTTATAATTAAGTTATTAGATAAATTTTTTCGAGGTGAAAAAATTGGAAGAACAAGTTAAATTAATAGACAATGTCAATCAGACTTTAAAAGAAGATTTAAAGAATCAAATAAAAAAATCAAGTAAAATTTCAATAGCCGCAGCGAGTTTTTCTATCTATGCCTTTGATCAGCTTAAAAAAGAACTAAAAAATATAGACGAACTAAGATTCATATTTACATCACCAATTTTTATAAAGGAAAAATCAAAGAAAGAAAAAGTAGTAAAAAACAACACCAAACTAACCAGAGAATTGATGGAAAATATATAGATTCAGTATTCTGTGAAGGAAACAAAGTGTTGAACATAATATAGAAGTAGCATAAATAGTGAGAAATCTCACATTGAGATTTCATTATGTCTAACTTTTTTTATTAGAAGATAATGAAACGGTTGAAATAAAATGAAAGCACAATAGGGTATAATATATATAAAGGAGATATGAAAAATGGGTTTCGAAAAGTGCTGTCAATGTCGAAATGTGAAATTATATGATACTCAACATAATCCTAAGCCTATGGATTGGCCGGAGGAAGTTAATGAGTCTATTAGCTCTTTATTATGGTATATTCCAAATATTGATTCTGTGCAATAGTATAAAGATGAACTTATAGAAAATAAGGTTTATGATAATTTAACTTTTGATTATATTTGCCGTTATCTTGGAATGAGTGAAGGAAACGATTTTTTATTTTTAGAAAGCAAAGCAGTAATTCCAGATGATTTATGGAATTTTTATCGAGGAGAGATCTGTACTCATTGTCAGAAAGCAATTTTAACTCAATATTCCAATCACACAAAAACAAAAACATTATTACGATGCATAAGAAATGCTGTAGCACATGGTGATTTTACTATTGTAGATGATATGCTAATTGGTTTTAATGTTAATAATCATGGTGAAAAGAAAGCAATAATTAAGATTAAGTATAAAAGATTAAGAGATAGCTTAAAAACTATTAGAAAAGCTTATTCAAAAGAGATAATTATCGCAAATGCTTTAAATAAAATTGGTTACAATACAATAATAAACGGATCACATATAAGAATAGGCAACAAAATTATTATGCCTGATATAATTGCGAAAAAAGATAATATAACTTATGTTTTTGAAATTAAAGTTATCAAAAACTCTAGATATCTTAATAAGAAAATATTAGATAGATACATAAGCCAAGTCATGTCGTATAAAACATATTTTCACGATGAAAAAATAAAGTTTGTATTTGTTTTTGATACTTCACGATTAACAAAAACCTTGAAAGAATACTTAGAAGATTTTAATGAAATCATTGTTATGGATATTAATGAAATAATAAAATTATCATACGGAGAGGACATATTGATTGACGAATTATATTAATCACTCTAAAGGAGCAACAGAAAGTTGCTTCTTTTTATCATATGGTAAAATGTAAATAATTATAAAAGATGGAGGTAGTGATGAAGGGCGACGGTATATTTTTATTTTCTTACTTGGAAGGACCTAACAACAGGTATGTTATTCCTGTTTACCAAAGAAGATATGATTGGAAAATTGAAAACTGCAAACAACTTTATGATGATTTATTAAGACTTACTAAAAATAAAGGCACTCACTTTTTTGGCAGCATTGTCTCTGATGTAAAAGGTGGCGGTGCAATTACTGAATTCCACATAATTGATGGTCAGCAGAGACTTACAACTGTGACTTTACTTCTTCTTGCTCTTGCAAAGTTAGTGGAAGAGGGAGAGGTTAAGTCTAATGAAATTGATTTAAGGGACCAAATTATGGAGAGATTTGTCATCTCCAAGTGGGCTAATAAGGACAATAGAATTAAATTAATTCCTGTTAAAAGAGATAGACAAGCTTTATATAATTTGATTTTTGAAGATAAAGAAGATTACATAGAAAATTCTAACTTAACTATTAATTTTAAATACTTTTATGATAGGTTAAAAAAAGATTCTGCTATTATTGATGAAATTTATTTTGCTATTCAAAGGCTTCAAGTTATTTCTATAACTTTAGATAGAGATGATGATGCTCAGCTAATTTTTGAGAGTTTAAATTCAACTGGACTTGCCTTAAGTGAAGGAGACAAGATAAGAAATTTTATACTCATGAATTTGCCTCTAAATATACAAAACGATTATTTTGAAAAGTATTGGATAAAGATTGAAGATTTAACAAATAAAAAAATTGACAATTTTGTTAGAAATTATTTGAGCATAAAAACTTCTTCAACACCAACTATGGCGAAGGTTTATTTTGAATTTAAAGACTATGTAAATAGACATAATGATACTTTAGAAAAATTATTGGAAGACATGCTAAGGTATTCTAAGTTTTATAAGAAACTACTTGATGGGAAAAGTGACTTCAATAATAAAGCCTTAGATGCTTCTATGTTTAATTTTATGAAAATGGAAATAACTGTAACGGAGCCCTTCTTCATGGAAGTCTTAAGCTTAAATGATGAAGGGAAGTTAAGTCTTAATGACCTTATTGGTGTTTATGAAACTATTGAAAATTATTTATTTAGAAGAAATATTTGTGGAGTTGCGACAAATGCTTTAAATAAAATTTTCTTAAATTTAAACAAGGACATTATAAGATATGATGGGTCTACAGATAATTATGTAGATAAATTAAAATATAATCTAATTAATAAGAAAGATTCTGCAAGGTTCCCAAAGGACGAAGAATTTTATGAGAACTTCTATAATAAAGAAGTCTACTTAATGCGTGGTAGGTTTAAAAACTATTTATTTAACAAGATTGAAAACTTTAAGACAGTTGAGACTAAGGACATTTATAATCATCTAGATGAAGGTACTTATAGTATTGAACACATTATGCCGCAAAAATTAAATGATGATTGGTTCGAAGACTTGGGAGATAATGCCGAAGAAATTCATGAAAAATGGCTGCACAAGTTGGGCAACTTAACTATTACAGGCTATAATTCTGATATGGGAAATTCTTCTTTTGAGAAAAAGAGGGAAGGGAGACATGGTTTTAAGAAAAGTGGCATAAGAATGAATCAAGACTTGGCTTTATTGGATTCTTGGGAAGAAGATGAAATTGAAAAAAGGCACAGGGACCTATTAGACTTAGCGGTTTATGAGATTTGGGAGTATCCTACTACAAATTTTGAATTAAAAAGAGAAGATGTGGAGTATATTTCCTTAGCTGATGATGATTATGATTTAAAGGGAAAGAAAATTCTAAAAATTAACTTTAGAGGAGAAGAGTTATCTTTTAAAAATTGGGCTGAGGCCTTTACTTTTATAATAAAAAAATTGCATGAGGAAGATAAATCTAAGTTAATAAATTTAGTGATTGAAAAACCAAATAATATTTTAGGCTATAGTTTTTCTACTGACTCTAATGATTTTATCAATTTTGAAAAAATAGATGATAATATTTTTGTTTCAACAAATAATAATACAAATACAAAAATAAAAATACTTAGAAATTTATTTGAATTATTTGAAGAAAATTTAGAGACTTTAGTTTTTTATTTTGAAGAATCCGATAACTATGATAAAGTTCCTGAAAATATAAAAGAAGAATATTGGGATTATGCTATTCCTATAATTAGGGAGGCAAATGTAGATAATGAAACTTTTAGAAAAGTTACCAGATCTAGCAGTTCATGGATAAATGGAGCTATAGGTATAAATAGATTTTATATTTCCTGCTATTTTTATATGAAATCCGCCAAAGTTTCTATGACATTAAATAAGTCAAGTAAGGAAGAAAATGAAGCTGCCTTTGATTATTTGTATAAGAATAAGGAAAGTATTGAAAATAATTTGGGCTATAAACTATCTTGGAATAGGTTGAATGAAAAAAAAGTTTCCACTATTGACGCCTCAATAGAAAATATAAACTCAAGGGATAAGTCTAATTGGGAAAAAATTGCAAAATTCCACGCTGATATGAGCGATGCCTTTTATAAGGAATTTGTTCCTAGACTAAGAGAATTCCAAGATAAATAATATATTAAGGATTAAAACTCGGGGCTAGGCTTCGAGTTTTTTTCTGTGTTATAATATAATAAATTCCAATAAAGGAGGGTTTTGTTATGAGTAAGGGTAAGGCAAGTAAAGTTTTTATTGGCTTATTTATTTTCTTAGCTATTATTTTTGCCTTCATTTGTTTAGCCTTTTTTGGCAATCCTATTTCTAGGCTCATGGCGGAAAAGTCTGCCACTAAATATATTGAAGCTCATTACAAGGACTTGGACTTAAATCGTGACAAAGCCTATTATAATTTTAAGGATGGCTACTACACTGTAAGGCTTCGTAGCAAAACTAGTAAGGATACTGCATTTATGTTAGGCTTTGACTCTTTTGGTAAGTTAAAGCAAAATACTTACGATGATATTTTGTTTAACACCGAGATTAGATTATTAGACGAGCTAAGGGGATATGGGGCAGATCTTCAATATAAGTATAATTTCCCTTATGAAATTTCTTTAAACACAGTTGAGGATGTCCCTAGAGAAAATCTAGTTCTAGATCAAGAGTTTGATTTCGATAATTTTAAGGAAAATGTAAATGCTCAGGCATTTGGCTATGTTAAAAAGCCAAGCCTCGAAGAGTGCTTAGATGCCCTTTGCGATTTGCAAAAAATTATGGACAAGACTTCTTTGAAGGTGACAAAATATTCTATTATTTTAATTCCAGAGGAAAACAAAAAGCCTGATGGGGAAGCGGAGTCATGGGTAGGTGCCCTTAGCGTTCATGATGTGCCAGAAGAAATTGTGAGAAATAGAGACCTAAAAGAATTTACAAATATTTATGAAAAGTCAATAAGTGAGACTAAAGACTAATAAAAAACTCTCATTCTAAGATTTCCATTTTAGGATTTCTTAGGGTGAGAGTTTCTTTTTGCCTTTAATTAAAAAATTTGATTTTTATAAGTTTATAATATTTTATAAACTTTTTTGTTAAGTCTTTTTTCGCTTTTTATGTCATAAAGATTACTTATATTAATTTCTTATGCAAGTTCAAATACATACCACATGTTTATTGATTCATAGGTGCAATTTATTAAGTTACTTAAGAGAGGTACCATTTTCCATTAGGGTACTGAGATAAACTTCCTTTTCTTTCAGAGATTATATTTCCATCTAAATCAAGGACAAGTAATTTTTCATAGTATTTATAGTCATTGGTTATTTTATCTCCTTCTATGCCTTCTTCAATCCATTGATTTATATAAAGTCTATCTTTGTCGATGTATAAAACTGATTGGGCTGGCTTCATGTCTATGCTAAATTTACGAGGGTAGTAAGAAATAAATCTATCAGAGGAGCTACATATATGAAATTCATAGCCATCTTCTAAAGATAAATTATATAATTCCACTTCCTTTATTGGTATTTTGTGTAAACTTTCTAAGCTTTGTTCTGGATAATATTTTATTAATTCTACAATATTTTTGTTGAAATCTACTTTTAAAAAATAGAAAAAATTATTTTTAAATTTTGCATAGGAATAGCTTACATTTTTTTCTTTTTCAAAGGGGGTATAGACTTCCTTGCTTAATAAATCATAAAATCTAATAACTGCTCCTTGGTAGTAGCCTGTGCCATTAATCCAGTCAGGTATTTCATAAAAACATTCTGAATCTGAAAGGGAATTATAATATCTGTCTTGTCCTAAGATAGGTTCAAGTCCTTCTCCAAGAACTTCATTAAAAACTTCTATTTCCATTTTAATTGTCTCCATTATTAATTTATTTAGTGTATTCTCATTAAGAATTAATTAAAATTATAATTTTTTATAGACTTCTCTTGTGAAGTCTGTCTTTATTTTTCCAGATTTTATGTTGTAGAGGTCATTTGCCAAGATTTCTTTATCAAGCATCTCTTTTGTAATGCCAGTAGACTTGTCGTAAAAGCTTTTAAAGGAATAAATTTTATTTTTATTTTTTGATTTTTTTAAGATTTCTATGCCTCTTTCGTCGCAGGCAAGGACTCTTGTGTAGGGAGTTTCAAGGGATTTTTTTATGGAATCTTTTTTTATGTCTAAGAGAATTTCTAGGACCAGTCTTTTTATTCTTGACTTGCTATGCCTTTTTGAGTGGACTTTTTCTATTAGTTCTTCAAAGTTTTTGGAGTCTAAATTTTCTAAAATCCTATTTTCTAGTCCCACTTCATAGTCAAAATAGTCGGTGAAATTTATTTTCCCTGCAAGCATTTTGTATTTAAAGATTTCAAAATAATTTTCTAATTTATTCTCCACCACTAAGTCATAGCCTGGCAAAAAGCTTGATACATCTTCGCCCCTATAGAGAAGGCTTCTTATGTGTGAAGCTGATGCAAAGCCTTCAAGGGCAAAATCGTCCTTGTGATTTACATTTTTTCTTGGCATAGAGTGGGCTTCTATTTTTGAATTTAACTTTTCTAAGTTTTTGATGTATTCCAAGCCTAATATGTTATTTGGTTTTTTTAAAATCTCCTTTTCTTTTTGACTTAAAAAATCCATGGCGAGCTCGCGAGATTTTATATAAGAATTTCCCTCAGCTAAAAATTTTTTAATTTTCTCATCATCTAAATTTTTATAAATTTTTTTTGACAAATTTTTTAAAGTAGGTGCGTCATCTTCACTACCAAAGTAAAGTCTGTCAATGATTTCCATAGAATTTAAAATAGTAATGCCTCCGCGAGCAAAAATTTCTGCGTTAGATGTTGCATAGTAGAGAGGAAGCTCTAGGACGAGACTTGCGCCCTTATCCACTGCTATCTTTGCCCTTTCAAATTTATTTATTATGGCAGGCTCGCCCCTTTGGACAAAATTTCCCGACATGATTACGACAATAAAATCTGAGTATTCACTTTTTATTTTTTGGATCTGATAGGAGTGACCCCTGTGGAAGGGATTGTACTCCGCAATTATAGAAGCAATTTTCATATTTTAAATCTCCAATTATTGACTAATGTTTACATCTGTTATAAACTTATTATTAGTTATTATACTATATTTAAGAAATTTAAAAAACATGAGGAGGAAACATGAAGATATTAGTAATTAATTGCGGATCTTCTTCTCTAAAATATCAACTCATTGATATGGAAACTGAAGAATTGATGGCAAAGGGTTTAGTTGAAAGAATTGGAATTGAAGGTTCAAGAATTAAACACGAAACAATAGGAAAGGAAAAGAAAACTATTGAAACTCCAATGCAAGACCACAAGAGAGCTCTTGAACTTGTAATGGAATCCCTAACAAATGAAGAATACGGTGCAATTAAGTCACTTGATGAAATTGATGCAGTAGGTCACAGAGTTGTACACGGCGGCGAAGACTTCGCTCAATCTGTTATTATTGACGAAAAAGTTTTAAAGGGAATTGAAGATAATGTTGAAATAGCTCCTCTTCACAATCCACCAAACATTATGGGAATCAAGGCTTGCCAAAGACTTCTTCCTAATGTTAAGCAAGTTGCAGTATTTGATACAGCTTTCCACCAAACTATGCCAGCTGAAAGCTACATCTATGCACTTCCATACGAATATTATGAAAAATATAAGATTAGAAGATTTGGTTTCCACGGAACTTCTCACAAATACATCACTAACAGAGCAGCAGAAATGCTAGGAAAAGATGTTAATGAAGTTAACTTAATCACTTGTCACCTTGGCAATGGCTCAAGTATTTGTGCAGTTAAAAATGGTAAATCCATTGACACTTCCATGGGCTTCACACCACTTGAAGGACTTGCAATGGGAACTAGATGCGGTGATTTAGACCCAGCTATTCTTCCATTTTTAATGGAAAAAGAAAATCTTTCTACTGATGAAATTAACACTTTAATCAATAAAAAATCTGGTGTACTTGGAATTTCTGGAGTATCTAGTGACTTTAGAGATATCGAAGCAGCTAGAGATGAAGGAAACAAGAGAGCAAAACTTGCCCTTGATATCTTTGAAAAAAGAGTTCGTGGCTACATTGGTTCTTACATGACTGAACTTGACCATGTTGATGCAATTGTATTTACAGCAGGTGTTGGCGAAAACTCAATTGAAATGAGAGAATCTATAGTTAATGGATTAAAATCTCTTGGAATTAAAATCGACACTGAAAGAAACAATGTAAGAGGAGAAGACAAGCTTATTTCTGCTGACGATTCTTCTATTAAGATTTTTGTAATCCCAACTAATGAAGAGCTTATGATTGCAAGAGATACAAAGGCACTTGTTGAGGCATAATTTTCAAGATTTTTATTGACATTTGAAAAATAAAAAGTTATAATGATTTGTATGTATTTTTGAGGTGAGTATATGAAATTAGATCTTAGTACTTTTTTGTCATCTGATGATGTTAGGCTAGATTTCCAGGGTAGCTTAAAGGAAAATGACACGGATTTGAGTTTAGAAGATCTAAATATCATCTATCCAATAGAGTACAAGGGATATATTCATGATTTGACAGGGGAATTAGAACTTTGTCTTGATATTTCCTACAAATTCAAAGCAGTCTGTGACAGATGCCTCAAAGACTTTATAAATGAAAAAGAGACATCTTACATTGCTTACAATTTTAAAGACCCAAGTCTATATGATGAGGATTCTGTAGACGAGTATTTTAAAATTATTGATGATTCAGTAGATCTTTCAGAGATTATTTTCTCACAAATTATTACTTCAATTTCTGGTAAAAATTTGTGCAGTGAAGATTGCAAGGGAATTTGCCCTCATTGTGGCAAGAACTTAAATGAAGGTCCTTGTGATTGTCATGAAGAAGAATCTGTTGAAGAGACAGTGGATCCAAGATTTGGAAAGTTATTAGATTTATTTAAAGATGAGGAGGTGTAGAAATGGCCGTACCTAAGAGAAAAACTTCAAAACAAAGAAAGAATAAGAGAAGAGCATCTTCTTACAGATTAAATAAAGCAACAGTAGTTGAATGTCCTAACTGCCATGAAATGAAATTACCTCATAGAGTTTGTCCTTCTTGTGGACACTATGCAGGCAAAGAAATTATTGCAGAAGCTGAATAATAAAGTGAGACTCAGGTCTCGCTTTTTTTGTGCAAAATTTTACTCTATAACATTTTAGATTTATGTCTAGAATATTATAGATTTTTTTTAATTTTTAATCGAGTTAAAGTTAAACTATATTAAAATTTAATTGAAAAAATCCTCTTAAACTTGTGATATAATAAAATTATGGAAAAGTTAAAAAAAGCTGATATTTTAGTTATTATTTTAATAGTTATTGCTTCTTTTTTAATTTATTTTTTTACAAACAAACTTCCCAAGGAAGATGCAAACATTTCAAAAAAAGTTGTAATAACTGTTGATGGGAAAATTTTTAAAGAAGTACCTTTAACTAAAAATACATATGAAAAAATTGATATAAATACTGTTTATGGTAAGAATGAAGTAATAATTGAAAAGGGTGAGGTGCACATGCATGAATCTAATTGCAAGGATAAAATTTGCATGAAGATGGGAAAAATTTCTATTCCTGGAGATTCAATCATCTGCCTACCTAATAGAGTCATGGTAAAAATTGTCTCTGACAAAAAGAACCATGATAGTTTGGATTTGATAATAAAATGATAAAGAATAGAAAATTAATTTATTTATCTCTACTTAGTGCCCTTGGAATTGTCCTTGGTCTCTTTGAAAGTGTGATTCCACTTCCTGTAGCCATTCCAGGTGCTAGGCTAGGTCTATCAAACATTGTGGTTCTTGTAACTATAGTTGCCATTGGATATAAGGAGGGCTTTTTTGTCGCAATTTTTAAGACTGTTATCTTGGCACTGGTTACTGGTGCTGTGTCTAGATTCCTTTTTTCCCTAGGCGGCGCTCTATTAAGTTCACTTGCCATGATTATTGCCCATAAATTTTTGAGAAAATATTTATCTTTAATAGGAATTAGCGAAATTGGCTCATTTTTTCACAATTTAGGGCAAGTTTTAGTTGCATCCTACATCATGAAAACTACAGCAATTCTTGCTTATCTGCCACTGCTTGTTATTTTAGGGATTTTCACAGGATTTTTTGTTGGACTTGCTTCAATTTATATAGTTGACAACACAAATATATCAAAGGAGAGAGCTTGAAATGGAAAATATTATTTTGGCATCAAATTCTCCAAGAAGGAGAGAAATTTTATCCCATTTTATAGATTTTAAGGTAGTTTCAAAAGATATTAATGAGATAAAGGATGATTCCTATGCGCCATGGACTACTGTCATGGCACTTGCCTTTGAGAAGGGAATTGCAGTGGCAAGGGATAATGAAGAAGCCATTGTTTTAGCTGCAGACACCTTGGTTGAACTTGAGGGAAGGCTTCTTGGCAAGCCGAAGGATCGCGAGGATGCAAGAGAGATGATTAAAAGTCTAAGTGGAAGAAGTCACAGAGTCTTTACAGGCTATGCAATTTTTAAATTGTCTCAAAAAATTAAATATGTTAACTACCAAGAATCTTCTGTAAAGTTTTATGATTTAAGTGATGATGAAATAGAAAAATATTTGGGCACTCTTGAATATAAGGACAAAGCTGGTGCCTATGGAATCCAGGGCAAGGGCTCTCTCTTAGTCGAAAAAATAGAGGGAGACTATTTTAATATTGTAGGACTTCCAATAGGAAAGATAAATAGAGATTTAGTGAGATTATTTAATTTAAGCTTGTGGTGATTTTATGAAAGAAAGAGAAATTGAAAGATACACTATTAAGGAGATGCCAGAGGAGGAAAGACCTCAGGAAAAACTTATAAAGTTTGGACCAAATTATCTCTCCAATGCCGAACTTTTAGCTCTTATTATAAGGACTGGGTCCAAGAGCGGCGATTCAGCCATTGACACAGCCAATAAAGTTCTTAGAAGCTTAAAATCAGAAAATGATAGGAACGGTTTAAATAGTCTTAAAAATGCAAATTTTGCCAACTTAATGCAAGTGGAAGGCATTGGAGAAGCCAAGGCAGCCATGATAATTGCAGCTGTGCAACTGGGCATGCGACTTTCTGTAAGCTCTTACGATTCAAAAATTAGGGTTACATCCCCATCAGTAGCAGCAAACTATGTTTTAAGCGACATGAGCGTCCTAGAAGAAGAACACTTTAGGATTATGACTCTAAACACGAAAAAAGAAATTAATTATGTGAGAGAAATTTCTAAGGGTACTATAAACATGACTCTCGTTCATGCAAGAGAGGTTTTTAGGGCTGCAATATCTGATAATGCTCACACAATTATTTTGTTACATAATCACCCAACAGGGGATCCAAAGCCATCAAAGGAGGATATTGACCTTACTAACACCTTAGTTGAGGCATCAAAGATAATTGGAATTGATATTTTAGACCACATAATCATAGGTGATAATAAGTATTTTAGTTTCTTAGAAGAAGGACTTATGTAGGAGGTTTTATGAGAATTTGTGCCCTTGGAGACTCCATCTTTGAAGGATATTTAGTTGGAGGAAAATCTCTAATTTACTATTTGCAGGGAAAAGGTTACGACATTGACAACTACGGAGTAAATGGTTTAACCACTGACGAAGTTCTACATGCAATAAATAATTTGATGGCCTATGATTTATATTTTATTCTCATTGGCTTAAATGATTTTTATAATGGAAGATCTCTTGACTATGTCACAAATAATATAAATAAAATCATAGAAAAATTAAAGAGCTTAGGCGGCAAAATTATTGTCATCACACCTTATCTCACTTCTTTTAAAAATTTAGACGAGGCCTATGAAGGCTTTATTAACTTTTATTCAGTAAACACAAATATAGAAAATCTTGACAAAGTTTTAAAGGAAAATGCCAAGGATTATAAAGTCATTTCATTTTACGACTATGCTAAAGAAAATTATATTGAAGATGATTTAATCGATGGAATACATCCAAATGAAAGGCTTCATGAGAAATTGGCAGAATTTGTAGAGGAAAAATTAAATGGATATATTTGATATTTTGAGCAAAAAAATTGGTTACAGGCGATTTTCAAATCGAGAAAAGATTTTATTTGTAATTTTGATTTTGTTATTTATAGAGTTTTTATTTTACAATTTTCTCATAAGAGCTGAGGCACAAAAGGTCTCAGAAGTTGACTTTAACGAAAGCCTTAAAAGTGAAGAGCCAGGCTACAAGTACAGTGGCCTTAAGGATTTTTCAAAGGAAAATATTGATAAAATTTCTGCTGAAAATAATTTAAACAGAGATAATTTCACCAAGGAAGGGCAGACTGATATAGAAACTCTTGCAATTTCTGGAAAAATTGAAAATAGCGAAATAAGTAAAATTTCGTCTTTTACGAATTATTATGGATATTCAAATATTGAGTTAAATAGAAGGGACGAAAACACTTTTACATACAGATTTAAGGCAGAAAAACCATCTAAGGCAATTTATTATTCAGATTTAAAGGAAGCCTACTTTAGCGAAAATAAAGAAGAAAAGATGGATATTGAAGATGCTGGTGGGGAGGATTTAAACCCTAAGGAAGATAATAATACTAAGGCTGAAGAAATAAAAAATACTAAGACTAAAGAAGTAAAAAATAGTAAAGTTCAAAAAATTACAAATACAAAAGCCATAAATCCAAGCAAAGCTCCAGCAGCAGAAAAAGTTTCTGCAAAAGTAAGTCAAAATAAGGACAATAAAATAAAGGGTCAGGAGGTATCCTTATCAATTTTTGATGATTTAAATGACAGTTCAAATAATAAGTCTAAGGATAAGGTTGAAAGTCTTTTTGATGACTTAGATTTTGATAACAAAAATTCCAAGGAAAATAAATTTTTAGTTGATGACAACACTAGTACAAATTTTTATAGTCAATCTGGAGTTACATCCTTTTATGCAAAGACAGAAAATATTTACGACGACATAAAACTTGGAGTGGAAAAGAATTGTCAGGAAATTTCTCTTTCAATTTTATTTCCCCATGATTCATGTAAAGAAATTGGACTTGTAAATCTTAAGGGAGAAAAAATTCCATACAAAGGAAGCATATATGAAGGTGAGTGGTTTAGGATAAATTTATTTGCAGAAAACATCAGTTATCTTTATTTAGTGCCGAAAAATAATAAAGACCTATTCTTTTTTGTAAAAGAAGTTGACTACAATGAAGAGATATAAAGGTTTTACCCTAATTGAACTAGTTATAACTCTTGCAATTACAATGATACTTTTGTCTATAGGCATGATTAATTTTAATGTTCGCGACAAAATTGAAGCCAGGGAACAAATTAAAAGTCTTGCCCTTGACATAAAGTTTTTAAAAAATTACGCCCAAGTAAATAATTGTAAAACTAGTATAAAAATAGAAGATGATGGCTACAAAATGGTTTTTGGTAGCAAGACCAAGGCTGTAAAGTTTAATAAATTAGTTAAACTTAAGTCAACAAATGTTAGAAATATTAATTTTACAAGTGGCGGCAAGCCTTCCTATGTGGCTAGCAATAATTCTGCTGGCACAATTATTTACTCCATAGGGGATAAAAAATCAACTAAAATCACAGTGGAGCCTGTCACTGGCAAGGTGAATTATTATGAACTTAAAAACTAAAAATAGAGGACATTTGATGATTGAAGTCCTGTTTTCCATAGCTCTTATTGGACTAATAGCCTCTGTAATTATGCCCAATATTATTAGCCTTTTGGAAAATCAAAATCATTTAAAAGAAAGAGAACTTTTAATTTATGCTGTAAATTCAAAAATGGAAGAAATAATTGGTGAGTCTTATAACAACAAGGATTTAAAAACAAACTTTGACAGTGGAGAAGTAGAGAATCAAGATTTTATTATTGATGTGACGAAAAATAGTGAGGGAAATTTAAATCATGTTATTGTCAGGGGAAAGAGGCGAGATAGTGATGAAGAAATTAAAATGGAGGTTTACCTGCCGAAGGAAGGGCTATTCACTAATTGAACTTGTCCTTTCCATTGCCATGCTTCTAATTATAGGCATGGTCTTAACTTCTATTTTGGGAATTTCACAAAAGGCTCTCAACAAAACTTATATAAATCAAAATGTAAATTCAGACTTGTCCTATGCCCTTGAGTACATAAAAGATGAAATCGAAAGTTCTGATTATTACACAAATATTGGCGGCAAAATTTATTTTATAAAAGAATTTCAAGGGAAATATATTTATATTAATTACGGCAAAATGAATGGCAAATTATATAGATTTGCCTCAACAGAAAATAATCTCACAAGATTTGACCGACTTTATGCAAAGGGAAAGAATGCTCTGACGGAAAATATAGAGGATTTTAGAATTAGCGATGAGGGAAATTATTTTAAGATTTATTTAAATTATAACGACCTTGATAAAATAAGTTTTAAAATTGCAAAGAGGATACAGTTCTATGAATGAGAAAAAAGAAGGCTTTATCTATATTTTTACAATAATTTTAATTTCACTACTTGCTCTCTTCTTTTATTTTATTTATTCCTACACATCGAATACTTCCTATATAAATTTACATAGAGTTGAGAGGATTCAGTCAAAATACGCAGCAGAATCTGTTTTAAATATGAAGATTTCTGAAGAAAATTTTAACCAGGAATTAAAGGAATTTATTTTATCAAGGAAATATTCAAAGAACTTAAGCATAAAATCTTTGCCCAGTGACACAAAGCTAGAAAAGCTTGTAATATCAAATGAAGATTCTGTGGATAAAAATAAAAATTATGTGGATTTAGTAGAATTGAGGACGGAAGTAAAATATAAAAATTCACTTGCTGGAGCAAGGATTAGGGCGAATTTTGTAAATAAAATTTATAAAGAGGAGGATGGAGTTTTAAATTCTGGGAAAATAAATAAAGATGATTTAGAAAAAATAAAAAAGTCTTTTGACAATAATAATTGGTCTATGCCTGGCAAAAAAGTAATAGACTTAGATGGCGATTTTATTTACGGAGAAGAGAAGGGCAAAAAATTTATTTTTGAAGAAGTTGAAGAATTTGATGAAAAAACCGAAGAAAAAATTATAAAGAGAAATCCACTTTATTCTTTAGATGATGTTAAGGTAATTAATCAAAAAAATGGTAGTCTAAAGATTGAGTCAAGTGTAAATAATCAAATTTTATTATTAAATGATAAAGTTTTGTTTAATGATAATGCAATATCTGGTATAATTATTGTAAATAATAATGCGCAAATTTCTAATAATTGCAAATTAGAGGGATATTTAATTGATTTATACGACAAAAATCCTAGTATAAGCCTTAAATATCATCCACTAGTCTTAAGAGATTTTAGTTCAGTGCTACCTGATTATATAAAATTTCAGCCAAGATCACTTAACTATTATGATTTAGAAGACAATACTTAATATGGAGGAAAATATGATAACAGCAGGAGATTTAAGAAAAGGACTTACATTTGAATGGGACGGAGATGTTTGGGTTGTAATAGACTTTCAACACGTTAAGCCAGGTAAGGGTGCAGCTTTTGTAAGAAGTAAAATTAAATCAGTACTTACTGGTGGCATTAAAGACACAACTTTTAACCCATCAGAAAAATTTGAAAAAGTTGTAATTGAAAATAAAGAAATGCAATACTTATATTCTGATGGAGCACTTTATTACTTCATGGATCAAGAAACTTACGAACAAATTCCACTAGAAAAAGACATGGTTGAAGATGCTCTTAATTTCATGAAGGAAAATGATATGGCAACTATTAACTTCTACAAGGGCAAACCATTTAGAGTTACACCTCAAAACTTTGTAGAACTAGAAGTTACAGAAACTGAACCAGGTGTCAAAGGAGATACATCAAGTGGTGGCTCTAAACCTGCAACTGTAGAAACAGGTTACACTCTTAATGTACCACTTTTCATTAATACAGGCGACGTTATAAGAATTGACACAAGAGATGGCGAATATATGTCTAGAGTTTAATTTGGAGGTAATATGGAATATTTATTAAAGAGAATATCATATTTACAAGGTCTTTGTGACGGATATGATTTGGACACAACTACTAACGAAGGCAAAATTATATCTGAACTTGTAGATATCTTAAGCGATGTTATTGATGAAATGAGAGAATCTCGTGAAGAAATCGAAGACTATGTTGACATCATTGAAGAAGATCTTTCAGATCTAGAAGATTATGTTTATGAAAATGAAGACATGGATTTTGATCTATACGATGATGATTTCGACTTTGATGATTTAGAAATCTATGACGAAGACCAAGAAGATAGCGAAGAAGAATAATTAAATTTTTTAAAAGGCGAGGGTTTCCTCGTCTTTTTTAGGATAAAAATTTTTTAATAGGAGAAAATATGATTATAAAAGGCGGAAGAGTGATAGATCCTCTTTCAAAAACAGATGAGATTTTAGATATAAGAATTGAAAAGGGAACAATAATTGAAATAGAAAAAGATATTGATGAGAGAAAATTTCCAGGCGAAGAAATAATTGACGCTAGAGGTAAAGTTCTTGTCCCTGGACTTGTTGATGTCCATGTTCACTTTAGAGACCCAGGGCAAACTTATAAGGAAGATTTAGAAAGTGGAAGTCAGGCTGCCATAGCTGGTGGTTTTACAAGTGTTGTGCAAATGGCAAACACTAGCCCAAAAATTGACGACAAGGAAAAGATTATTGACCACTACAAAAAGGCACGCGATCTTCCCTTAAAAGTATATACAGTTTCTGCTCTAACGAGAAATTTTTCTGATTTAGAGCTTGTGGACATGGAAGAAAATTTTAAGGCGGGAGCCCTAGCCTTTACTGACGATGGAATCCCCAATAGAAATTCTAAACTAATAGTAGATGCCATGAATAGCGCAAAAGAATTAGGGGCAATAATTTCTTTTCACGAAGAAGATCCAAGTTTAATTGAACAAAATGGAATAAACCATTCAGAAGTTTCCGAAAAATTAGATATTTATGGCTCGCCAACTATTGCTGAGACATCTTTTATAGCAAGAGATGTAGCCATGGCAATTTACACTGGAGCCAAGATTTCCATTCAGCATATTTCTACAGGGCTAGGTGTTGATCTTGTTAAATTTGGAAAATCCATGGGAGCAAATATTTATGCAGAAGTTACGCCACACCACCTTGCCTTAAATGACAGGGCAGTATTAAAATACGGCACTCTTGCAAAGATGAATCCACCACTAAGAAGTGAAGAAGACAGGTTGAGAATCATTGAGGGCATAAAGGAAGGCACAATAGAAATTATTGCAACAGACCACGCTCCTCACAGCACTGAAGAAAAGGCCAAGGAAATCACAAAGGCACCATCAGGAATTATTGGACTAGAGACATCTTTTTCCATTTGCTATGAAAATTTAGTCCTAAGTGGAGAAATTTCTCTCATGAAATTAATTGAACTCATGAGTACAAACCCAGCAAAAATTTATGGACTTGAAGGTGGAGAAATTGCAGTAGGTAAGCTTGCAGATTTGGCTATAATTGACCTTGAAAGTGAATATAAAATTGAAAAATTTAAATCAAAGTCCTCTAACAGTCCTTTCGCAGGTAAAAATTTAAGGGGAGAGGTTCTTTATACTATCTCTGAGGGCAAGCTTGTCTATAAAAAATAAATATGTCAAAGTGGATACAATGACAAAGATTTAATCCAAAAGCTTTAAAAATCAAGGTCCTTGATATATTATTAAAATTAGGAGGATATTATGAAAATTTTTAATTTTACATTACTTAATTTTAATAGTATTAAAAACACCTTTAAAAGGTTTCCACTCACAATAATTTCAGCAATACTTGCCACAATATTTTTAATCTTGTCAACTTTCGATGAATACGCAGAAGCATATAATAACAAGATGATGAGCTTTGGTCTAGTTTTTGTTTTTGGAATTTTTCTCTACGCCTTTATTAAATTATTTAATGAGGGTCTTAGAAATTATTACGACCTAAAAAATTTAAAAAATAATAATTTATTTAAAATATTATCCTATGTAATAACTCTTCCAATTCTATATGGGGTTTATGAGCTTGTATATCATGAAAACAAAGTCATGGCATTTTATGACAATAATTTTATATACTTTACCTTAATTGCAGCCCTAGTTGTTGGATCTTCCTTTGTTGGAAAATTTAATTATCACAAGGATTTTGTCGCCTATGTCGCAAAGATATTGAGGGCTTTTATAATTTCAAATATTTACAGCTTTATTGTCTTTATAGGTATAAGTGGAATTATTTTTGCACTTAACAGCTTATTTAAATTTAATTTTGGGTCTTCAGTATATTTGAGAGTTGCAATTTTTTCCTTTATTTTATTTAATGTGGTGACATTTTTCTCTGATTTTCCAAAGGTGAGAGATTCCTTCACAGATTACAAATATCCAAAGGCTTTTAGAATTCTCTTAGTCTATATAATTACTCCAATCGTAATTATTTATACGGCAATTTTACTAGCCTACTTTGTAAAGATATTAGTCCTTTGGCAAATTCCAAATAATTTAATTGTAAATTTAGTTATTTGGTTTGCAAGTTTTTCAATTGTATATTTATTTTTCCTTTCCAGAGTGGAGACTGTTACTTTTATAAATAAATTTAAAATAGTTTTTCCATTTACACTTTTTCCGCTACTGGGAATGATGTTCTTTGCAATTTATTTGAGAATCAAAGAATATGGAATGACTGAAAATAGGTATATTGTAATTGCAGTGGGACTTTGGATCTTCCTTTCTCTAATCTATTATATTTTTTACAGAGAAAATTCAAATATAAGTATTCCAATATTTTTGTCAGTAATAATTTTAATAACAGGTATTGGTCCTGCATCAGCCACAAGTCTTAGCATAAGGTCACAAAATGCTAGATTCGAAAAACTTTTAAGGGACAATAAGATGATTGCAGGAGAAGAAATAAAACCCAACATAAATATTGAATCCGATGCAAAAAGTCAAATTGTGGACATAGTAAGCTACATGGTAAGGACAGATAGGGTGGACAAACTATCCTATATGCCAAAGGATTTTAAGCTAAATGAAGACAGCTTTACAAAACTTTTTGGCTTCTCCAATATTATTGAAAGCAAAAATTACCTTGGCTATTCTTACACAGATAATTTGCCTACAGATAGCGAGCTTGGATTT
The DNA here is from genome assembly GCF_001811425.1 of Peptoniphilus sp. HMSC062D09. Lineage (NCBI taxonomy): Bacteria > Bacillati > Bacillota > Tissierellia > Tissierellales > Peptoniphilaceae > Peptoniphilus > Peptoniphilus sp. HMSC062D09. The sequence goes on from NZ_KV804685.1 coordinate 130,563, forward strand.
GACATTGACATTGAGGGCTACAAACATTTAATTTATGTTTATTCCCTTGACGATGTTGTAAGCTCAGGAAATTATAAATTTGAAAAAGATAAAAAAGAAATAAAAATTTATAAAAAATCAAAAAGTGATTACAAAACAATTATGACTATCGACATGGCCAAACTTCGAGATAATTTAAAACTTTTGTACAAGACTAAGGACCGCATTGAGCTTGAAGATTTGGCAATAGAAAAAGATGGATATAAAGTTTTATTTACAAATATTTATTTTGGAAGTGAAGATAATCTTGATGATGCCTATATCGAATTTTATCTTTTGACTAAGTAGGAGTGATTTTTTGTATTATATAAATTTTGAAAATGATGTCTTTATCGATGATGAAATTGACCTTAGACCAATTTCTGATATTCTTAAAATATATTTAAATAAATGCGATTCCTATCAAATAAAAATTTTAAAAGATGATAAAAAGTCAAAAAAATTAGTTGAAGAATTTGCAGTTTATTCAGACGAAGATGGATATGAGTATATTTTTCAGGGAATAATCGACGAAGACTTCAAAAAAATGATTTTAGAAAACTTAATTGGTGAGACAGCCCTAAACTTTATGGGCATAAGTCTTTATGACGATGGGATTTTGAAATTAGAAATTTTAAATTATGGCAGTGAAGTTTACATCTATGGCTTTGACGAAAAATCTGTAGTTGCCTTTTCAGAAGAACTTGAAAAAGTCTATGGCATAAGGGACTTAAATGTCTATATAGAAGAGAGTGAAGATGATGAGGAAGAAGCCCATCAACATGACCACCACCATGAGCATAACCATGATTGTAATTGCCAGCCTGATAAGGGCGATGATAATTCTTGCGGTTGCCAGGGAGAATGCTCTAAATAAAACAAAAAAAGAAAGAGTCTATCAAAAATGATAGGCTCTTATTTTTTGATTTAAAATTATGAAAGTTCTTCAGAAATAGCAGCGCTTACTTTTGGAAGAAGTTGTTTTTTTCTTGACAGAAGTCCCTCTGATAAAAATTTGTCATCAACAAGTTCTTTATCAAATTTTCTTGCAATTGCTTCTTTAAAACTTCCTGCCAAAATTATTTCTGAAACTTCTTTAAAGATATCTGTAATCATGAGGACAAAGGTTTCGGCATCTGAAGTTTCTATGAAGTGTTCCATGGCTTCCTTTAAATCTTTTTCCACAGAGGCTGTGCTTTCCAAGTCCATAGTAAAAATTTGGCAGACTCTAACATTTACTCCTTCAATGGAAAAGTTTTTAACATCAGACTTTAAAAGTTCGTCAGGTTTTCTTCCTTCAAGACTTGTGCCTGCTTTAAACATTTCCATGGCAAATTCTTCTACATCAATAGCTGCAATTTTTTTCATTTTGTTAAGGACATACTTATCCGTCTCTGTTGAAGTTGGTGACCTAAATAGAAGTGTGTCAGAAATAATTGCTGCACAGAGAAGACCTGCAACTTCGCGAGATGGTTTTATGCCATTTTCAAAAAACATTTTTGAGACTATAGTAGCTGTTGAGCCTACAGGTTCGTTTCTAAAGTATATTGGAGAAGAGGTAGAAATATTTGCAACTCTGTGATGATCTACAATTTGCACAATTTCTGCAGAATCAATGTCGTCAATGGATTGGTTCCTTTCGTTGTGGTCCACTAAAATTATTTTCTTTCTCAAATTTGAAATTAAGTGGTAACGGGAAATATTTCCAATTACTTTGTTTTTGTTGTCAAGAACTGGATAGGACCTAAATCTTGACTGTGCCATTTTTTCTCTGACATCGTCGATTAAGTCGTCCTTGTGAAAGACAACTAAGTCATCTCTTGTCATTACATATTCAACTGGAACTGCTTGTGGCAAAATTCTTGCAACCATAAAAGTTGATAATCCAGTTGAGATTACGGCAACATTATTTTCCTTGGCAAGCTCTAAAAGTTTGTCGTCAAGCTTACTTGAAATCGTCAAAATCAAAAGGGAGATGCCCTTTTTTATTACTGATTCTTGGTCTTTTACATCGTCTCCAACTATTACAATGTCACCTTCATTAATTAAATCTTGATTTTTTATAGCTTTGACTGCCATTTTGCCAGATAATTTTCTTGGATTTTCTGGAAGATAGAGGACCTTTCCTCTAAGCACATCTAAAATATTTTCAAAGCTTGTATTACTTCTTCCAATGATTGAGTCGTCCCAAATTTCCATATAAGTTGAAGCAATGTTAGATAAGCTAACAATACCAATTAAGTTGTCATCGTCGTCTACAACGGGCAAGGAGTTGATATTATTTTTTTGAATCAAATCCATTGCCGATGCCATAGAAAGGCTTGGATTAACGCAATAGGCAGCGTCTATTTCGATATCTCTAACTTGAGGCTTTATAGAAGTCTTTAGTCTTGGTTTTTGCACGCCAAAATGTTTAAGTACAAATTCAGTTTCTTTATTTAAGTTGCCAAGTCTAATTGCCTCAGCATCTTCGCCAATTTTTGTTTTTAATTCTGCAAGGGCGATGGCGGAACATATACTATCTGTGTCAGGATTTTTGTGACCTGTTATATAAATTTTATTTTTCATAATTCCTCCAAAATTCTTAGTCATTATAGCACAAATTTCCTTATTTATTGTAAATTTTTATAATTTTAGGATATAATTTATCTGTGATACTATGAATATAATAATTATTGGTGCAGGGCCAGCAGGAATGGTTGCTGCCATAAATGCAAAAAATGAAAATAACAAGGTAATATTAATAGAAAAAAACGAAAGAATTGGAAAAAAACTCTTGGCTACAGGAAATGGCAGATGCAATTATACAAATTTAATTTTGTCAGAAGAAAATTATTCTTCAAAAGATTTTGTGAGAGAGACATTAGAGGATTTTTCCAATGAAGACCTGATAAACTATTTTAAGGTCTTGGGGCTTGAGTCCACCACAGATGGCAATAGGGTCTATCCTCTTACCTTAAAGGCAAATTCTGTCCTAAATATTTTAATTTATTGGCTTGAGAAAAAGGACATCGACATTAGGACAAATACTGAAGTAAGGGAAATCAAAAAAAACAAAAGTGGATTTGATGTAATTACTGATGGTGAAACAATTAAGGCTGATGTGGTAATTGCAGCCTTTGGTGGAAAGTCCATGCCAGTAAGTGGCTCTGATGGCAGAAGTTTTGAAATTCTAAAAAAACTTGGCTTGAAGATAACAGACCTAAAGCCAGCCCTCACTCAAGTAAAGTTGGAGTCTAAATACTTAAAACACCTTAGTGGGACAAAAGTTCTTGGAGAGGCAAAATTATTTAAGGGAAATAAAGAAATCGACAGGAGAAGGGGAGAAATTTTATTTACCAATTATGGAATAAGTGGACCACCAATTTTAGACTTGTCAGTAAATATTTCTGAAGATAATTTTATTGAAGTGCCACTTATAAATAATGTAGATGAAAAGACAGTGGACATGCTTTACAGCAGGTACTATATGTTCCCGGATTTTTCTCTTGAAGAATATTTAATGGGAATTGTAGATAAAAAGTTTATTCATTACATCGTCGATTTTTTAAATTTAGACAAAAAAATTTCCATGAATATGATCTCTATGGCAGATTTTCAAAAAATCATAGAAATTCTATTGAAGTCTCGCTTTAAGGTAATTGGCACAACAGGTTTTAAAAATTCTCAAGTGACGAGGGGTGGCGTTGATTTAAGCCAAATAAATTGCCACGACTACTCAGCTAAAAAATTTGAGAACCTATATATTATTGGTGAAGCACTTAATATTGATGGAGACTGTGGCGGATACAATTTACACTTTGCCTTTGCCTCTGGATACAGACTTGGCAAAATCCTAAGTGTAAAAAACTAACAAAATATTTGCAATAGAAGTTAATTCAGATTAAAATAATTTTGGCGTAAAAAAATTTTAATCACTCATATAAATTTGGAGGAAGAATGTTTTACTTACAGAAAAAATTAAAGGAATATGGGAATATTTCTGTTGGAATAGTGGGCTCAGGTATTATGGGCACATCCCTATTTACTTTGTTAAGTCAAAATGAAAATTTTTATCCCATAGTTTTTTCATCAAGAAATAAAGTTACACTTAAAAATGCAATAGATTCAGCAAATATAGATAAAAAAGATTATGCCTTTACAGATGATTTGGAAGAGGCAAAAATTCTTTTAAAAGAAAAAAAATATATAGCTACTACTAATAATTTAATTGCGGCGACTCTTGTTGATTGCCTAGTAGACTGCACTGGTGATACAGAAACGGGAACAAAATTATCCCTTGCTGCAATTGAAAATGGTGTTGACATAGTCAGTCTAAATGTTGAAATGGATGCTACAGTTGGTCCAATTCTTAAGGTTATGGCTGATGAAAAGGGGATAGTCTATTCTGGCACCAAGGGTGACGAACCTGGCGCCATTGTAGAAATTTATGAATTTGCAAAGAACTGTGGCTTTGAAGTTTTAGTCCTTGGCAAGGGTAAAAACAATGAATTAAATAATTATGCAAGTCCAGAAAGTTTAAAGGAAGCTGCAGATAAAAAGGGAATCAATCCAAGAATGCTCACATCTTTTGTCGATGGAACGAATACTATGATAGAGTTAAACGCAGTTTGCAATGCTCTTGGTTTTGTACCAGACATAAGAGGTTGTCACTTTGTAGATACCAGTCCAAAGAAAATTGCAGATGACTATAAATTAAAAGAAGATGGTGGAATTTTAAATTCCTATGGCGTTGTTGATTTTGCTACGGGAATTGCTCCTGGAGTCTTTGCTGTAGTAAAAGCAAAATCTAATATTATAGATGAAGAAATGAAGTACCTATCCATGGGTCAAGGTCCAAATTATACCATATATAGACCTTATCACTTGACTAGCATTGAGACTATAGTTTCTATAATAAAGGCAGTTGTCCTAAGAGATGCATCTATTGCACCAATGGGAGAGCCCTATGCAGAAACTGTAGCAGTTGCTAAAAGAGATATAAAAAAGGGCGAGATGCTTGATTCTATTGGCGGAGGAATGATTTTTGGAACTCTCGAAAGAAAAGAAGATCAAGTAGAGGGAAACCACGTGCCAATAGGAATAATAACTGAAGGAGCAATGGCTCTTAAGGATATTAAAAAGGGAAGTTTACTCACTTATGAAGATTTAAAATTAAATGAAAGCTCAGAAATAGTAAAATTGAGAAAAAAACAAGATAAGTATTTCAAAAAGTAAACAAATCTGATATAATATTCCCCAATAGGTGATGATATGAGAATAACACAAGAAACAGATTATGCCTTTAGAATTGTAAGTTATCTTGCTAGGAACGAGGGTAAAGTCGTTGGAGCGCCACAAATTGCTGAAAGTGAAGGCGTTACAAAACGATTTACTCTTAGAATACTTAGAAAATTAAATTTAGCAGGAATAACTGATGCAAAAAGAGGTTCTAAGGGTGGATATTATCTGAAAAAACCAAAAGAAGACATAACATTATACGACATACTTGTAGCGGTAGATGGGCCTATTGTAATTAATAGGTGCTTGCAAGGTGATAACTATTGTAATAAAAACAAAGTTAGTGAAGTAAAAAACTGCAAATTCCACACTACACTTGCCATGATGCAATCAAACATTATTAAAATGTTTAAAAATCAAACAATTGACAATTTTATATAAGCTTTGATGAGGACGGTAAATTTTAAGAAACTAAGAGAGCAGTTGTTTGGTGCGAAACTGTGTTTTGTAAATTTATAGATCACCTCGGAGCTCAAAGGTTAAAAGCCTTTGCGCATTTGCGTTAAAAAATTAAGTGATAGTTACCTATAATTAGGGTGGTACCGCGGCTAGTTCGTCCCTTCTCATTTGAGAGGGGACTTTTTTTATAAAAATTTTGGAAGAATAAGGAGTTTTAGATGAAAAATTTTAAAGAATTGTCTAAGGACAAGGTAAGTGTGAGAGAAGAAGAAATCTCAAAATTTTGGGATGAAATTGATCTTTTGCACAGATCTGTAGAATCAAGAGAAGATGGTGAAAGTTATATCTTTTATGAGGGACCTCCAACTGCAAATGGCAAGCCAGGCATTCACCATGTCATGGCTAGAACTTTAAAGGACTTAACTTGCAGATATCACACAATGCTTGGATATAAGGTTAAGAGAAAAGCGGGCTGGGACACTCATGGTCTACCAGTAGAAATTGAAGTGGAAAAGAAACTTGGTCTTCACAACAAGCAAGACATTGAGTCCTATGGAGTTGAAGATTTTAACAAAAAATGTAAGGAATCTGTTTTTGAATATGAAAAAGAATGGAGAACTCTTACTAGGAGAATGGGCTATCTTATAGACTTAGATCACCCTTACATCACTCTTGAAAATACTTATATAGAATCAGTTTGGCATATACTAGACAAGATGTTTAAGGACGGACTAATTTATGAAGGACATAAAATAGTGCCATACTGCCCAAGATGTGGAACTGGTCTTGCATCTCACGAAGTTGCACAAGGTTATGAAGAAATCAAAACAACTACTGCAACTTGTAAATTTAAATTAAAAGATAAGGAAAATGAATATTTCTTGGCATGGACAACTACACCATGGACTTTACCATCTAATGTTGCCCTTGCTGTAAATCCAAAGGTTGAATATATAAAAGCAAGGCACGCTGATGGCAATATTTATTATCTTGCAAAGCAACTTGCTAAGGCTGTATTTAAAGACGATGAATTTGAAGTTATAGAAGAATTCCTTGGAAAAGATTTAGAGTACGTGGAATATGAACAACTTCTTAAATTCTTAGTACCAGACAAGAAGGCCTTTTATGTAATCTGTGCTGACTATGTAACTACTGAAGATGGTACTGGTATTGTTCACATTGCACCAGCCTTTGGTGAAGATGACTATCAAACTGCAAGGGGCTACGACCTTCCAATGCTAAAACCAGTTGATGAAGAAGGTAAATTTACAGATACACCTTGGAAGGGCCAATTTGTAATGGACGCAGACCACGAAGTGCTTCACTACTTAATGGACAATGACTTGATGTTCTCAAAACAAAAAGTGGTTCACAATTATCCACATTGCTGGAGATGTCACACTCCATTAATTTATTACGCACATCCATCTTGGTACATTGAAGTAACTAAGTTTAAGGATAAATTAATTGAAAACAACAATGGAGTAAATTGGTTCCCAGACTTTGTCGGTGAAAAGAGATTTGGCAATTGGCTTGAAAACTTAAATGACTGGGCAATTTCAAGATCAAGATACTGGGGAACTCCACTTCCAATTTGGAGATGTGAATGTGGTCACACTGAATCTGTTGGCTCAATTGAAGACCTTAGAAATAAGGCTGTTGAAGATGTGCCAGCTGATGTAGAACTTCACAGACCTTATGTAGATGACATCCACTTAAAATGTCCTAAGTGTGGTAAAGAAATGACAAGGGAAGCTGACGTAATTGACGTTTGGTTTGATTCAGGTGCTATGCCTTTTGCTCAATGGCACTATCCATTTGAAAACAAGGACAACTTTGATGAACTTTTCCCAGCAGACTTTATATCAGAAGGTATTGACCAAACAAGAGGTTGGTTCTACTCACTAATTGCAATATCAACTTATATGACAGGCAAGAGTCCTTACAAAAATGTTCTTGTAAATGACCTTATCCTCGACAAGGAAGGAAAGAAAATGTCAAAGTCAAGAGGAAACACAGTTGCACCTTTTGAACTCTTTGACAAGTATGGTGCCGATGTAGTTAGGTGGTATCTACTTTATGTATCTCCACCATGGACTCCAACAAAATTTGACGAAGATGGACTTCGTGAAATTGAATCAAAATTCTTCAGATCACTAAGAAACACTTACAACTTCTTTAGTCTATATGCCAATACAGATAACATTGACCCAAGAGAACACAAAGTAAGCTATGAAGATTTAGAAGAAATCGATAAATGGTTACTTTCAAAATACAATAGACTTGTAAAGACTGTAAGAGAAGACATGGAAGTATTTGAACTTACAAAGGTTGTAAGGGAAATCCAAGAATTTGTAATTGAAGATGTTTCCAACTGGTACATCAGAAGAAATAGAAGAAGATTCTGGAAAACTGACAAGGACAACACTAAGCTTGCAGTTTATAAGACAACTTACGAAGTTTTACTTGGCGTTACAAAATTAATTGCACCAATAGTTCCATTTATATCAGAAGAATTATTTAAGTCACTTACAGATGAAGAATCTGTTCACTTGACAGACTATCCAACTTATGACGAAAATATGATTAACGACAAGGTTGAAGAAAAAATGGACTTAGTAAGAGATCTTGTAACACTAGGAAGAGCATCAAGAGAAGAAGCTAAGATTAAAGTTAGACAACCACTTTCAGAAGTTATAATTGATGGAAAGTATAAGGAAATTATTGGGGACTTAACTGACTTAATTAAAGAAGAACTTAATGTTAAGGATGTTAGATTTGAAGATAATCTTTCTGAATATATGGAATTTGAACTTAAACCAAACTTTAGAGTTTGCGGAAGTATCTTAGGTTCAAAGGTTAAGGACTTTGGCAAATATTTAAGAGAAACTGATGCAAAAGAACTTCTTGCTAAATTAAATGAAGGCGATGTAAAGCTTGAAATCGCTGGAGAAGAAACTGAAATCAAAAAAGATTATGTTGAAGTAAAAATTAGTGCAAAAGAAGGCTTTGACGTCGTAATGGAAAATAATCTTTTCGTTATCCTAGACACTGAGCTTAACGATGAACTTCTTAATGAAGGTTATGTAAGAGAATTTGTATCAAAAATTCAACAACTTAGAAAGAAAAAAGATTTAGAAATCTTAGACAACATAAAGATAACTTATAAGTCTGACGAAGAAGTGGAAAAGGCTCTTGCTTCTGAAGAAGAATTTATTAAGACAGAAACCTTGGCTAAAGAATTAGTACAGGCTGATGTTGATGCAGAAGTAGAAAACCTAAACGGTCACGACATAAAAATTGAAATAGAAAAAATGTAAATTAATTAAAGTAAGGCTCTGGTGAAAAAAACTGGAGCCTTACTTTTTGTGATTTTTTAATTATAAGACAGCATTTAAGAATTTTTTTGTACTTTCATTTTTTGTGTTATTAAATATATAATCGGGGCTTCCCATATCTTCTACTATTCCATTCTTCATAAAAACCACTGTATCTGAAATTTCTCTTGCAAAACCCATTTCGTGAGTAACTATTATCATAGTGAGCCCCTTTTCTGCCAAAGATTTTATTACATTTAATACTTCTTTTACCATCTCTGGATCAAGGGCTGAAGTTGGTTCGTCAAAGAGAAGAATCTCAGGCTTATTGGCAAGGGCTCTTGCAATGGCAACCCTTTGCTTTTGTCCGCCAGATAAGGAGTTTGGATAGGAATCCTTTTTGTCCTCTAGTCCCATACTTTTAAGAAGGGAAATTGCATTTTTTTTGGCAGATTTTTCATCTTCTCCCTTAACTTTTATGGGTGCAAGGGTAATATTTTCTAAAACTGTTTTATTGGGAAATAAATTAAAATTTTGAAAGACCATTCCAATTTCAAGTCTTATTTTTTCTAAATTTGGATTTTTTCCAGTGATTTCATAATTATTTAGAAAGATTTTTCCGCTGTCGCATTTTTCAAGAAGGTTTATAGAGCGAAGAAGGGTTGATTTTCCAGAACCACTTGCGCCAATTATTGATGTGACAGTGGAATCTTTAATATCTAAATTAATGCCCCTTAAAACTTCTTTTCCATCAAAGGATTTATATAAATTTTCAATTTTTATCATATTTTCCCTCCACAAATTTTAACAATCTTGTAAGAGTAAAGGTTATGGCAAAATAAAGTAGCGAGCCAATTATAAGTGGCTCCAAGGACTTGTAGGAAGAACCTCTAACTAAATTTACATTGTACATAATGTCTGTAACGCCAATTGTTGAAATTATAGAAGTTTCCTTTATAACTGCAATAAATTCATTGGCAAGAGAAGGCAAAATATTTTTTGTAGCTTGCGGTAAAATTACTTCTTCCATGGAAAGAGATTTACTCATTCCAAGAGATAGGCAGGCTTCCAATTGCCCTTTATCAATTGCATTTATACCTGAACGAATAATTTCTGCAACATAGGCAGCCGAGTTAAGGCCAACGGCAATTACACCAGTGATGTAGGCAAAGGATGAAATTGAAATTCCAAATTTTTTAAAGTCCATAATGCTAGCCACACCTAGAAATATAAAAAATACTTGAGTAAGCATTGGAGTTCCTCTAATGATTTCTATATAACAGTTTGCAAAAATATTTAAACTTTTAATTTCAGAGGACTTCATAAGATAAAGTAGGAGTCCAAAGATAGTTCCAAGCATTACAGATATTAAGGAAAGGGATATAGTTATTTCTAATCCCTTTATATAATAGGAACTGTATTTTTTTAGAATTTCAAAAGTTGAGCTGAAAAAATTTATAATTAAGTTTCCAAAAATAAAAATTAAAATTATAAAAATAAAAATTACTATATAATTAATAATTTTATTCTTTGAAAATTTTTTATTTTCTAGTTTATAAATATTTTCCATAAGACACCTACTTTGCCGAAAGTTCTAGGGCTTTGTTGTAATATTCTTCTAATTTTCCTTCTTTTTCAAGTCTATCTAAAGTTTTATTTACAGCATCTAAAAGCTCTTTATCATTTTTTGCAAGCCCTATTGCAGTTCCATCAGTGTCGGCTTCGAAGTAAAAACTATTTTCCATCTTTAAATTTTTGTTAGAATGCTCATAGTTGTCCCCAACGCATTTTTCAACTATTATGCCGTCAATTAAAGCTTGATCTAGCTGTGCAATTAAGTCTGGAGTTTTTGGAAGAGACACAATATTTTTTATATTTAATTTTTTTGCAATTTCTTCTTGAGTTGTGGCAGTTTGAACGCCAATAGTTAAATCCTTAATGCTATTTTCATCTTTATACTTTCCTAAATCTTTAGAATTAACCAATAAATAATTTTTTGGGTCGTAATAAACTTTTGAAAATAAAATTGATTTTTCTCTTTCAGTTGTTTTTGAAATTCCAGAGAGAGCCATGTCTATTATGCCAGTGTCCAAACTTGCAAGAACTGACGAAAATTCCATATCAGATATTTCAAGTTTTACACCAAGGTCCTTAGCAATTTCTTCTCCAATAAAAATGTCAAATCCCATTATCTCATCCTTGCCATCTAGGTTTTTATGAAACTCAAAGGGTGGGTAATTGGCATTGCAGCCCATGACAATTTTTCCTGATTCTTTTATTGCATCTAATCTGTCATTAGAGTTTCCACTAGACTTATTTAAAAATATTGCCAAAGTTAAAATTATGGCAGCTAATAAAATTACTGATATACTAACTATTTTTTTCATTTTTTTCCTCCTTAAATAAAAAAATCGCCTCTATGAAAGAGGCGAAGTCCGCGGTACCACTCTAATTATCTTTTAGATATCTCAAAACTTTAAGGCAGTTAACCTCTGTAAATACTAATTTCCTTACAGAATCTCCGTGGTTCTATTATATTCTTTTCCTTTGCAAGCTTTCACCTAATCTTGCTCTCTAAAAAAGTTATGAGAATACTTTTTGTCCACTTCATTGATTTCTGATTACTTTACTACGGTAAAATAAAATTGTCAAGAATTTTTTTAAAAAATTTTAAAATAAATTTTTTTATAGTTTTTCTAAAGAAATATTTTTAGGGCATTCATTAGATAAGAAATTTTAAGCGAAAATATTTTATAAAAAAATTAAAAAAAATTCTTGACAAATAAAATTTATCTTGCTAGGATATCAAACAATAAAAGTTTTGAAGAGCAGAGTAAAATTATCCAAGACTTAAAGAGAGTTTTCGGTTGCTGAGAGAAAATAGGGAGGATAATTTGAAAAGGAGCTTGGAACTTGCATCTCGATATTTAGATTTGCACGGTTACGCGTTATAGTTTTTGAGGTATAGAATTATACAAATTTGGGTGGTACCACGATTTTCGTCCCTTGACAGGGGCGATTTTTTTATACTTTTTTTGAGTCTCAATTGTTAGTTTATTACAAAGTAAAAAATTGGAGGAAAAAAATGAAAAATAATAATTATAAAAAAGTTGCCCTAGCATATTCCGGTGGTCTTGACACATCTATAATAATTCCCTGGTTGAAGGAAAATTTTTCTTGTGAAGTTATTGCAGTAGTTGGTAATGTTGGACAAGCTAGTGAAATTGAAGGTTTAGAAGAAAAAGCAATAAAAACTGGAGCATCAAAAATCTATATAGTTGATCTTGTAGAAGAATATGTTAAAGATTTTGTATTTCCAACTATAAAAATGGGTGCAAAATATGAAAAAAATTATCTTCTTGGAACAGCAACAGCAAGACCACTTATTGCAAAGGCCCTTGTAGATATTGCAAAAAAAGAAAATTGCGATGCAATTTGTCACGGATGCACAGGTAAGGGCAATGACCAAATTCGTTTTGAAATGGGAATAAAACACTTTGCTCCTGATATGCCAATTATTGCACCATGGAGAATCTGGGATATAAAATCTCGTGATGAAGAAATTGACTATGCAGAAGCTCACAAGATTCCTTTGAAAATTTCTAGAAAGACGAACTATTCAAAGGACTTAAATATAATGCACTTATCTCATGAAGGACTTGACCTTGAAAATCCAGAAAACTATCCTGACTATGACAAAATATTAGAGCTTTCCCTTACACCTATGAAGGCAAAGGATGAAGTGACTGAATTGGAAATAGAATTTCAAAGTGGAGAGGCTATTGCTGTAAATGGAGAAAAAATGTCTCCTGCAAATATTTTAAGCTATTTAAATAAAATTGGCGGCGAAAATGGCATTGGTATTGATGATATTGTAGAGAATCGTCTTGTGGGCATGAAAAGTCGTGGAGTTTATGAAAACCCAGGTGGAGCAATATTATATAAGTCACTAGAAATTCTAGAATCTGTTACTCTCGATAAAGATTCAGCTCACCTTAAAGATTATTTGTCAATTAAGTTTGCCGATTTAGTTTATGATGGCAAGTGGTATTCTAATTCGCTTAAGGGACTTCTTGCCTTTGCGGATGAAGTTACAAAAAATGTAAGTGGGAAGGTAAAAGTAAAACTTTATAAGGGAAATATTATACCAGCAGGAGTTACTTCAAAGCATTCACTTTATAGCGAAGACTTGGCATCCTTTGGCGATGGAGGAGAAAATTTATATTCTCACAAGGACGCGGTAGGTTTTATAAATTTATATTCACTTCAAACAGTAGTGGATGCGAAGATAAATAAAGGAGTTTAAAATGTATTTATGGGGCAGTCACTTAGAAGGTTTAGAAAATTTTACACATGAATTTAATAAGTCAATTGAATTCGATAAAATTTTATTTGAAGAAGATATAGAAGGCTCTCTTGCTCATGTAAAAATGCTCAGTGAAGTTGGAATAATTAGCATAGAGGATGCAGAAATTATTTCAAGGGAGCTTAAAAATATTTTGAAGGAAATAAAAGCTGGGGAACTTGAAATAAATTTAGAGGAAGAAGATATTCATTCATTTATAGAAAATGAGCTCACAAGTAGGGTTGGTGATGTGGGCAAAAGGCTTCACACAGGAAGGTCAAGAAATGACCAATGTGCTCTTGATTTAAGATTATATGCTAAGAAAGCTTTAAATAGCATAAAAAAAGAATTATTAGACTTAATCGTAGAAGTAATCTCAATTGCAGAAAAAAATAAGAACACAATTATGCCAGGTTTTACTCACATGCAACATGCACAAGTAACAACTTTTGCACATTATATTTTAAGCTATGGTCAAATGTTTTATAGAGATTTAGAAAGACTAATTGAAACTTATAATAGGCTCGATGAAAATCCTCTTGGTTCTTGTGCACTTGTTACTACAAGCTTTAATATCGATAGATTTATGACTACAAAAATTCTTGGCTTTAAAAAACCTACAGAAAATTCAATGGATTCAGTTTCAGATAGAGACTATGTGCTTGAAATTTTATTTAATAATTCAGTGATTATGACTCACTTGTCGAGACTTTGTGAAGAATTAATTTATTTTTCAAGCAGTGAATATAGTTATATAAAATTTTCTGAAAAGTTTTCCACTGGCTCAAGTATTATGCCTCAAAAGAAAAATCCTGATATGGCAGAACTTATAAGGGGCAAAAGTGGAAGATGTTATGGAGACCTTTTAACTCTTTTTACAGTTTTAAAGGGAACACCGCAGACATATAATAAAGATTTTCAAGAAGACAAGGAAGCACTTTTTGATTCAGTAAAAACTGTATTTAATTCATTAAAGATTATAAAAGGAATTTTAAATACACTTTATATTAATAAGGAAAAAATGAGAATCTCTGCGGAGTTAGGTTATTTAAATGCAACGGATTTGGCTGACTATTTAGTCCTAAAGGGTCTGCCTTTCCGAGAAGCCTATAGCTTAGTTGGTAAAATTGTAAATTTCTCTTCAAAAGAAAACTTAAAACTTGAAGATATAAGTTTGGGAAAGTATAAAACTTTCAATGAAATTTTTGAAGAAGATCTCTATGATTATATAAATATAGAAAATTCATTAAAAAATAGAAATGTCTATGGTGGTCCAGCAGAAGATGCAGTAAATATTCAAATAAATAACTTAAAAAATTTAATTTCAAAAATAAAATAGACTTAATAGCCTTATTTTATTTTGCTTTTAAATAAAATTTTTATCTCCACCATTTCACTGTATGAAAATTATTTAAAAGCATTGACAAATGGTGGATTATTAAATATTATAATTTAAGAATATGAAATTTTTCATCAATTTAAATTAAATAATTTTTTGGAGGTTTGAAGTGAAAAATAAAAATGATAATTTAGAAAAGACAGCTGAAGTTTTAAAAGTAATGGCGCATCCCGTTAGGCTTAAAATTATTAAAAATTTAATTGACAATGGTCCATGCAATGTTGGATCCTTACAAGAGAAATTTAATATTCCTCAACCAACTGTTTCATCTCATCTTGGCAAGTTAAAGAGAGCTGGCGTTCTAAATAGCGATAGAAATGGAACTGAAATTTTTTATAAAGTTGATAGTAAGTTCATATTGTCTCTTGCAGAAGCCATATTTAATTAATCCCCTTAGTGGGATTTTTTTATGGAGTTTTTATGAAGTTAAATAAAGTCCAACTTGAAGCAGTGACTTCTATTGATAAAGATGTAACTTTAATGGCGGGAGCAGGCACGGGTAAAACTAGAGTCCTCACCAGTAGATTCATAAATATAGTTAAAAACAATCATGATCCAAAGAAAATTTTGGCTATAACTTTTACAAAAAAAGCTGCAGAAGAAATGCTTGGAAGAATTTCTAAGGAGCTTGTGGAAGAGAATATTGATTTTGAAGAAAAAGATTTAAATATTATGACTATTCACTCCTTTGCCCTTGAAATTGTGAGGAATTATTCTTATTTAATAGGAATAAATCCAAATTTTACTATTTTAGATGATGGCAAGGCAGGAGAGATGCTAGAAAATGCTGTTAAAGCATCTTTAAATAATATTAGAGACGAAAAATTTAAAAGGTATTTAATTGATTTTAAGACTAACCCCTTTGAGGAGAGAAAATTATTTGCAGATCTTTATGGAGACTTTCGAAATAAAAATTTAGATTTTTCAGATATTTTAAGTATGAGCCTAAATTTTAATAAGACCAGCAAAAGTTCCGATGAATTATTTTTACTCTTAGATGATTTTAGGAAAGTTAGCGGAAATAAGTTTAAAAAATTTTACGATGACAACATTTATGAAATTAAAAATACTGAAAATCTTGATCTTGAAATCTTAAACTCAATAGAAGAAAATCTTGGTTCTTCAAGTAAGTATGAGGATAAGATTAAAAAAATTGTAGATTTGATTCATGAATTAAAGAAAAATCTTGAGATAAAAAATAAGGAATATTATGAAATAATTATTGAAATTTTAAAAGAAATTGATAAAAATTATTCAAGGGAAAAGAGAGATATTAAGGCTCTAGATTACGACGACATTATCTCTTATACTCATTTAATATTAGGAGATGAAAGATTTAAGAAAAATCTTAAAGACAGGTATTCATACATATTGGTTGACGAATATCAAGACACAAATGAAATTCAAAATGAAATTATAAATACCTTTGTTGATTCAAATTTATTTATAGTTGGGGACCCAAAACAGTCCATTTATGCCTTTAGGGGAACTGACTTAAAGAGTTATTATAGTTTTTCTGATAAAATAAAAAAACGGGGCATTTCCCTTGTCATGAATAAAAATTATAGAAGTGATGGGAAAATTATTAATTTCATTAATTCCACCTTTGAAAACCTAATTGAGTCTTATGAGGAAATGGACTTTGACTATGAAAATGGCGGAGATGTCTATCAATACGACACCGAAGATAATAATGAAATTGCCGACTTAGTTTTAGACCTTTTAAAAAAATTCGAGGAAAAGGAAATTGCCATCTTATCTAGGAGCAATGCCCAAATTGACGAAATAAGTAGAATCTTATCTCTTAGAAATATTTCCTTTAATAAGGGCGAGAGAAGCTTAGAAGAAATTGAAGTTTTAAAGGTGACAAAAAATATTCTCTCTACTATTTATAGCCCAGAGGATTTTTTAAATACACTTGCTCTTTTTAATTCACCTCTTTTAAATTTCAATTTTAAAGATTTAGTTAAAATTTTAAATTTGGGCATTGATAATGTTTCAGCCCTTCTTGATTTAAAGTGTGACGATGCAAATATAAATAATTTTATAAAATTCCTTAATAAATTAAAAGAAAAATCAAAAGTTCTTCTTTTTGATGAAATGATTGAAGAAATTATGAATTATTTTTATGATTTAAAGACTCTCAAGAAAATTGATTGGGAATATCTATATAAATTTAAAGAAATGGCAAGAGAATATTTAGAAGATAAACAAGAAGATTACAGGTCCTTTGAAAAATACCTTTTAACTTTGAGCTTTGAAGACTTAGAAGAGGGAATAAATCTCTTAACTATACACAAGTCCAAGGGCTTAGAATTTGATGCAGTTATAATCTCACACATGGACAGGGGTAAAAAATTAGGTCAAGTGAGAAAAATTATAGTTAATAGAGAGCTTGGACTTGCCATTAAATCTGATTTTTCTGACTACAGGTATAGAGCTATTAATGAGAAACTAAGAGATGTAGATAGGGAAGAGGAGAAGAGAGTTTTATATGTTGCCATGACAAGGGCGAAGAGGGAACTCATCCTCTTTGGGAATTTAAAAAAATACAAAAGTGATTCCTATTTTGATTTATTAGATAGGGACATAAAAATTAAGGAATATGAATTTTCAAAGGATATAAAAGAAAACATACCAAAGAAAAAATACCCTTACCTCGACCTAGACTTAAATTTCGAAAATAGAATTAGAGAATATTACACTGTCACTGATTTTTTAAATTTCAAGAGAAGCCCTATAGATTTCTATAAAAAATATTTTTTGGGAATAGATGACTACACTTTGGGACAGGGCAAGATACAAGTAATGGATCCAAAGACTCTTGGAAGCATAGTCCACTTATTTGCACAAATTCACAGCAAAAAAGATACGAATAAAGATAATATAGATGAATATTTAAAAGACATTTTTGAATATTACGAAGAAGAAATTGATGAAGACAAGTTAAATATTGCCAGAGAACTTTCTCTAAACTACCTTGATATGGAAGAAGAAAATATAATTGATAAGGAATTATTATTTTATTACGACCTGGAAGGATTTTTAGTAAAGGGCTTCATTGACCAGGTGATAAAAATTGACGGAGAATACTCCATCGTTGATTTAAAAACTAGCGACATGGACCTAGACTATATAAAGTCTTCTTACGAGAATCAATTAGTGCTTTATTCAGCAATTTATGAAAAATTATATAAAGTTAAAGTAAAGGCTGCATATATTTTTGACTTAAGGGGTAAAAACAAAATAGATATTGAGATTAATGAGGAAAAGAGTAAACTTGTAATGGAAGAATTTTTAAATTACATTAAATTTATTAGATCTCATACTAATTATAAGGATTATTTAAAATTTTAAGGAGGAAATATGGATTATTCTAAAGAGTATCAAAAAAAATTAATTTCAGCTAAAGAAGCGGCAGCAATGGTAAAAGACAATATGTGGATTGACTATGCATGGGCTGGAAGTACACCTGTTGCCTTTGACAAGGCTCTAGCAAATAGACTTGATGAATTAAACGAAATTTATTTAAGAGGTGGCGTTCTTCTTTGGGAACCAGAGGTATTTAAGAAAGACCCTGAAGGACAAAAAGTTGTGTGGAATTCTTGGCACTCTGGTGGACCAGATAGAGGTAGAATTAACAAAACGCCAGGTGGTTTCTATGCACCGCTTAGATATTCAGAGCTTCCTAGATGGTATAGGGAAAATTGTAAAGTTGATATAGCTTTAATTGTTACTCCTCCAATGGATAAACACGGAAACTTCAATTTTGGACTTGATGCATCTCACTTAAGAGCGGTTACAGAAGTAGCAGATAAAGTTATAATTGAAATAAATAAAAATATGCCAACTTGTCTTGGTGGATTCGAACATGAAATTAATATTAAAGATGTTGATTATATTATTGAAGGAGAAAATCCAGAAATTGCTACACTACCAAAGGGAAGTTTTGGAGAAGTTGATGAAAAAGTTGCAAAATTAATTGTTGAAGAAATTCCTAACGGGGCAACACTCCAATTAGGAATCGGTGGAATGCCAAATGCAGTAGGTTCTCTTATTGCAGATTCAGACTTAAAAGATCTTGGAGTTCATACAGAAATGTATGTTGATGCCTTTGTTGAAATGGCTAAAAAAGGTAAAATTACTGGAGCTAAAAAGAATATTGATAGATTTAGACAAGTTTATGGATTTGCAGCGGGCTCTAAGGAAATGTATGAATATTTAAACTTCAATGCAGACGCAATGGCTGCACCAGTTTCCTATACTAATGACGCAAGAGTAATAGCACAAATAGATAATTTTGTATCAATTAACAATGCCGTTAATGTTGATTTATATGGACAAGTTTCTTCAGAATCTTCAGGAGCAAAACATATATCAGGTGCAGGTGGACAACTTGACTTTGTACTTGGTGCATATCTCTCTAAGGGTGGAAAATCCTTTATCTGTCTATCTTCTAAATTTATGAACAAGAAGACTGGCAAGGAAGAATCAAGAATTGTTCCAAACTTTGAAACTTTCTCAGCTATTACAGCTGCAAGACCAAATACTCATTGGATTGTAACTGAATATGGAAAATTCAACTGCAAGGGTCAATCAACTTGGCAAAGAGCTGAAGGAATAATTAATCTTGCTGCACCAGAATTTAGAGAAGATCTAATTAAAGAAGCAGAAAAGATGAACATTTGGAGAAGAACTAACAAGAGATAATTTGAATTGAATATAAAATTTACCCTCTAACTTTATTGTTAGAGGGTTTTAATTAATTTACAACAAAAATTTCACATAAAACTTTATTATTTATCACAATAAAATTTTATACTTTACTAAAGAATTAAATATAATAAAAATAAAAATTAATAAAAAATCTTTGCATAAAACAATAAACTATGGTATATTAAAATGTTTTTACTTTTTATAAATTCTCTGCTATACTAATAATAGGGATAATAGGAGGTAAAATATGTTTAATATTGGCGATAAAATTGTATATCCTATGCACGGAGCAGGCGAAATTGTTGCAATAGAAGAGAGAGAAATCCTCGGTAATGTGCACAAATACTACATAATGAGATTACCTATAAACGAACTTAAGGTTATGGTGCCTGTTAAAAATGCTGAAGAAGTTGGTGTTAGAAAAATTTCTGATACAAAGACTATGGAAAATGTCCTTGAAACACTTTCTTCAGACAAAGAAATTACTATGCCAAAAAATTGGAATAGAAGATATAGATTTAATTTAGAAAAAATAAAATCTGGCGATTTAACAGAAATTGCCGACGTGGTAAAATGTCTGGAAAATTTAGACAGACAAAAATCTCTTTCAACAGGAGAGAGAAAAATATTGACAGAAGCAAGACAAATCATCGTTTCAGAGATGGCTCTTGTTTTTGATAAAAAAGTGGAAGAAGTTTCAAAATTAGTTGATCATGCCATTTTTGGTTAAGGAGGGATTTTTATTAGCAGGAACCGAAAAATTGTGTCCAAAATTTTTAAGGTGCTATTTACTTTAATAGGCGCACTATTCGGTATTTTCATCGTGTCTCTTTTATCAGACATGAAATTTGTAAAAGGTATTGGAAGCCAAAAAGTTGTGACAGTTGTTGCTGTCATTATTGTACTTTTATTTGCACTTATATTTTTTATACTTTCACCAAAGGTATTTAAAACTTTGGTAGATCTTTTGGGTATTTGGGAGAGAGAAATCCAAACAAAATCTTTTACAGAGGTAGTACTGGGTGCAGTGGGACTTATTCTTGGTCTCATAATAGCATTTTTAATTTCACAACCTATATACAAGATTCCAATTCCCTATGTGGGTTCTGTAATTTCAATTTTACTCTATGGAATGATGGGATACTTAGGTTTAAATATTGGAATGTCAAACAAGGACACTATTTCAGAAAAAGTTAGAGATTTATCTTCCTTGGCAGCAAAGAGAACAGCTAAGCCAAAGGAAAATATTAAAACTCGTGAAGGCATTCCAAAGGTTTTAGATACTTCTGTTATTATTGACGGAAGAATACTTGATATTGCAAAGATTGGATTTATTGAGGGGCCTCTTGTAGTTCCAGTTTTTGTATTAGAAGAACTTCAACACATTGCAGACTCTGCTGACGCTCTAAAAAGAAACAGAGGTAGGAGGGGTCTTGACACTGTTGCAGAAATTCAAGACCTAAAAAATGTTGAAGTTATAATCTACAAGGGAAAAATCGAAGAAATTCCTGAAGTTGATTCAAAACTTTTAAAACTTGCCAGCGACTTAGGTGGCAAAATTGTAACAAATGACTACAACTTAAACAAAGTCGCTAAGGTTCAAAACCTAACAGTTTTAAATGTAAATGAACTTGCAAATGCAGTTAAGCCACTATATCTTCCAGGCGAAGAGATGAAAATTCTAATCGTAAAGGAAGGTAAGGAACAAAATCAAGGACTTGGTTATCTTGACGATGGCACAATGATTGTCGTTGAAAATGGAAAGGACCTCATTGGCGAAAGTGTCAATGTAATTGTAACAAGTGCACTTCAAACTTCAGCAGGAAAAATGATTTTTGCAAAACTAAAATATTAATTTTAAGAACTCTGTCTTTGGCAGAGTTTTTTTATTGATTGAATAAATATAATACTAATTTAACCATTAAAACCATTAAAGCGATTGTAAACAAAATAATTATTTGCAAGCTTACAGAGATTTTTTATTTGACTATATAAAAATTTTGTATTATTATTTTAGCATAGATAGGGGGAATAATAATGAAACTATTTTTACCCGGTCCTGTGTCAGTTCGCAGTGAAGTTTTAAAACAATTTGAAAAAACTGTAATAGGACACAGAACTAAGGACGCATCAGAAATTCAAAAGTCAATTATAATAAATATGCAAAAAGTTTTTGGAACTAAAGAATATATTTTAACTTCAACATCTTCAGGCACTGGACTAATGGAAGGAGCTATTAAGTCTTGTACAAAGAAGAGGGCACTTATTTGTTCTTTAGGTTCCTTTGGTGAACTTTGGCAAAGACTTGGTCTTGAAAATGGAATTGAGACAGACATTTTAAAGGCTGATCCAGGTGAAGCCACTGAGGCAAATAAATTGGAAGATTTTTTAAAGAAAAAGGACTATGATTTTGTTGGTATCACTCACAATGAAACTTCCTCTGGTATTTTAAATAGCCTTTCTGAACTTAAACCAGTAATTGAAAAGCATCCAGATATTATTTGGGCTCTTGATACAGTAAGTTCAGCTGGCGGAACTCCCATTGATCAAGATAAGTATGGCATAGACATTGCTATTACATCTTCACAAAAGTGTTTAGGTCTTGTGCCTGGTCTTAGCTTTGCATCTTTTTCAGAGAAAGCTGTTGAAAAGGCAAAGACAGTAGAAAATAGAGGTCACTATTTGGACTTGCTACTTCTTTATAATTATTCCAAGGAACATGACTACCAATACCCATCAACTCCTGCCATCTCAAATATGGTTGCAGCAGAGTATCAACTGGACTATATAATAAATGATGAGGGACTTGAAAATAGGTTTAAGAGGCACTCAGAAATGTCAAAATATTTTAAAGAATGGGCAAATAAAAATTTTGAAGTGTTTGGAGACGAAAAATATTTATCACCAACAATTACTTGTGTTAAAAATACAAAAAATTTAGACTTCAAAAAGTTAAATCAAGAATTTCTTGATAGAGGCATTTTAATTTCTAACGGATATGGACCTATGGCAGATAAAACTTTTAGGGTTGGGCACATGGGTGACACAAGCCTTGATGACATGAAAGAGCTAACAAAAATATTTGACGAAATTTTAAATAAATAAAATATAAGACTATAAAATATCTTGCACAAGGCAGGATATTTTTTTGTATAAATTTAATAAAAATTTGATTTATAATTAAGTTTTTGTTACAAATGCAAAAATTCTTTGAGAAAATACTTTTATTCCTTTATACTTTTTATGTAAGCGAGGTTGATGAAATGAATAAAAAAAGAATTAGTCTTGTAATGCTTTTATTTTTAATGACTATTTCAACTAATGTGTTTGCAGCAAATAAATTATTATTTCAGGAGCCCATTGCTCCTGGTGTTGTAAGGTACAAGTATGAAGTCACTAGAGATAAAAAGAATGCACAGACAAATGTAGTTACAGTTGATTTAAACAATCCCTATATAAAAATTAATACAGTTGCAGGTGGAGGAACTTATACTAACAAGGCAACTGTTTCTCAAATGGCTGACAGAACTAATGCTGTTGCTCTTGTAAATGGAGATTTCTTTACTATGCAACTTCAAGGTGTGCCACTAGGTGCATCTATAATTGATGGAGATATGAAGTCATCTCCTGCAGTTTTGACAGACATTTGGTCCTTTGGCATTGATGAAAATAACACTGCCTTTATTGACAGCACAAAATTTGTTGGAAGCGTAACTGCTCCCAATGGAAAATCTTACCCTATTGATGGATTAAACAAGACTTTTTACTGGTACCAACCATCTAAGGAATATTCTCACGAATCAAAAATTCAAATGTATAATTCCTTCTGGTCTTCAAAGTCTAGGGGAGATAAAACTGCTGGTGAAGTTCTTTTATCAGAGGACAATGTAGTTGAGCAAATTGTCTACAGAAAAAATATTGACATGAAAATTCCTGAGGGAAAGAAAATTTTACAAGTAAGCGGTGGATCTGAAAGATTTATGCGTGAAAATGTAAAAGTTGGCGACAAACTACAAATTAATACTAATATTGAGCCCAATAGAAATTGGAAAATGATGATTGGCGGTCACGCCCTTCTTGTAGAAAATGGTGCTATAAAAAAATACACTAAAGATGTCAATTCAATTGGTGGAGTGAGAGCTAGAACTGCTGTAGGCATAAGCCAAGATGGAAAAACTGTCTACATTGTTTCTGCTGAAGGTAGAACTAATAGGTCTCCTGGACTTTCACTAAATGAGTTGTCTCAGTTTATGTTGGACCTTGGTGCATACAAGGCTATGAATTTAGATGGCGGCGGTTCTACTGCCATGGCAGTTAGAAATTTGGGAGACTTAAAGAGAACAAGAGTTACTAATCCTGAAAGAAATGCTGGCGAAAGAAAAGTTGTCAACGGACTCGGCGTTTTCAATACAACTACTAACACTGGCATAATTTCTGATGTAAAATTTGAAAGTGATTTAAACACAATTGTAGGAGAGCAACTTAATCTAAAATTAAAATCAGGCTGGGATGAATTTTTAAATCCAATTGATATCAAAGATAGAACTTATACAGTGACTGACAATTCTAATGGAGCAAACATTCTAAATGGCTTGTCCTATCTTTCTTTGACACCAGGTAAATATAATTTATCTGTAATTACTGATAAGGGCGAAAATATTAATAAAGAAATTAATGTTGCAGACCTTTCTGCCTACAATAAATTTAATATTGACACAAAAAATAAAATTATCAAAAGAGGAATGACTTTAAGCCTTGATTCAAGGGGCGAATATAATGGAAGAAAAGTAAAAATTTCTCCTAGAGTAATAAATTATTCCTTTGAAGACATGACAGCTAGTGTAGATCCAAATACTTTTAATATTAATATTCAAGATTATGGAAGAAATCCAAAAATAATTGCAAAGCTTGGCGACAAGACTTCAACTCTTTCACTTTATGATGAAAATACAAAGCTCATTAAGATGAAAATCAACGATGTGAATTATAGCATAAATGGCGAAGGTAAAAAAATGGATGCTAAACCATTTATCAAGAATGATAGAACTTTAGTGCCACTAAGATTTATCGTGGAAGCCATTGGTGGAGAAGTAAATTGGGATAATGACAATAGACTTGTCACTGTAAATAGTAAGGGTAAAACTATTGAACTTCCAATTGACTCAAAAACTATAAAGATCGATGGAGAAGATGTAAATATTGATCAAGCTGCCATAATTAAGGGTGATAGGACTTTCGTTCCAATTAGATTTATTGCAGAAAATTTGGATATGGTTGTTAATTATATTAATGATACGCGTGAAATTGAAATTTCTTCTTTTGAAGATAAAAAATCAGAGAATAATGCTGACTCGACACAAGTTCCTGATGAAAAAAATGCAGCGACTAACAATTCACAAAAGGGACAAAATAATACAAAGAATACAAACAATTCACAAAATGCCAATGCTAATACCAATAAAAATAAGAATGCAAATAATTCTAATGCTGCAAAAAATGCTGGCAATGTAAGTACAACAAATAATGCAAAAGAAAATAATACAAGTTTATTTAATTAATCTAATTAAGAAGAGGTCTCCTGAGGGAGATCTTTTTTTTGAAATAAAATAGGAACTCCCTTTCGAGAAGTTCCATTTTTGTCAATAAAATTATTTTTCTAAAATCATTTCTCCAATTTTATAGACATCGCCAGCACCCATTGTTACAACTACATCATCTTTTTTAATATTTTCTTTGATGAATTTTACAATATCTTCAAAGCCTGAAATGTAAAAGGCATTGTCTCTGTGGTCTGAAATAGCATCTCTTAAAGCTTTGGAGTGAATGTCGCCATAATCTTTTTCGCGAGCTGCATAAATATCTGTGATTATTATTACATCAGACTCGTCAAAGGAATTGGCAAAGGCATCTAATAGAAGCTTAGTCCTTGTGTAGGTGTGGGGTTGAAAAATTGTGTAGAGTTTTCCCTTGCAGGCATTTTTAATTGCGTGAATGGATGACTTTATTTCTGTTGGGTGATGAGCATAGTCGTCCATAATCTTTGTGCCCTTGTAGTAGCCCTTTTCTTCAAGTCTTCTTTCCACACCCTTATAGTTTTTAAGTCCAATAATTGCATCTTCAATTGGTATATTATTAACATAAGTTGCTGCAATAGCAGCAAGAGAATTTAAAACATTGTGTCTGCCAAGGACAGAAAGCTCAACATGACATATTTTCTTGCCCTTTAAATATAAATCATAAGTTGGGAAACCATCTTCTGAAAAATCTATATTTTTTGCTCTTAGATCTGCATCATTTTTTATGCCAAAAGTAAAGACCTTGCAGTTATCAATTGGAAATAGAGTTTCAACATTTTCGTCGTCAACATTTAAAATAACATAATCATCTGCGTGAAGATTATCTACATAGCCCTTAAAAGTTCTTATTATGTGGTCAATGTTGTCAAAATAATCTAAGTGGTCTTCGTCAATATTTAAAATAATTTCTGTAGTAGGGAAGTACTTTAAAATATTTGCCTTGTATTCGCAAGCTTCAGTTAAGAATAAATTTTCATCACCAATTTTAATGTTGCCGTCAATGTCTTTTAATTGACCACCAAGCATAATTGTTGGATTTAAATCTAGGTCTTTAATAATTTCAGTTATCATGGAAGTTGTAGTTGTCTTGCCATGAGTTCCTGAAACTGCAATTGATTTTTTATAATTTTTCATAATTGCGCCTAAAAAAGTTGCCCTATCAACTAAGTCAATTTTTTCTTTAACTGCTGCCATGTATTCTTCGTTGTCAAAGGAAATTGCATCAGTAAAAATTACAAGATCCATGTTTTCTATATGTTCTTTTTTGTGTTCATAGTAAATTGTGGCACCATTTTTTTCTAGCTTTTCTGTGTTAATAGAAGGCATTCTGTCACTTCCATAAACCTTATAGCCCTTATAAAGCATGAGCTCAGCAAGGGCAGACATGCTAATGCCACCAATTCCTATAAAAAATATATTTTTATACTTACTATCATCTATATTAATTTCAAACAATTTACTTCCTCCAATTCTTTTTAATTATAACACAAATTTTTACAAAGAAAGAAATAATAAGCCTGTAATTAAATAAATTATATAAAAAAATTTAATTAATTTATTTATTATGTATCAGACTTGTGCTATAATATGGTAAAGAAAGAGAGGATGATACTTGTATGAACATAACTGATGTAAGACTTCGCAAATTACCAACAGAAGGAAAGCTTAAAGCAATAGTATCTGTAACCTTTAATAATGAATTTGTGCTTCATGATATAAAAATAATAGAAGGAAATGAATCTTTATTTTTAGCAATGCCAAGCAGAAGACTTTCTAACGGAGAATACAGAGACATTGCTCACCCTATTAATGCCGAAGCTAGAAAAGAATTGGAAGATGTAATATTTAAAGAATATTACGCAGTAAAAGAAAAATTAGATTCAGAAGAAATGGAAAAACCTGAAGCAGAAGAAGTAACTGAAGAATAAGATTAAGAGAGCCCTGCGCTCTCTTTTTTAATAGAAATACCCCGAAAACTTTTTATAGTTTTGGGGGTAATTTTTTGGAATTTATTAAGTTTAATCCATCTTGCTTACATGGACAAGTTCACCATGTCTGTAATAATATTTTGGAAGTCTTCTGTTAAAGTGCGTTATAAAAGAAGTTTCACAGTCGCCAGAAAAGTGACAAATATCTCTAATTTTGATCTCTTCATCGCCCTGTCTTCCTACTAATACAACCTCGTCACCAATTTGGCAATCCACTCCAGTGGCATCAACCATCATTTGGTCCATGCAGATTAAGCCAATTTGCTTGCATCTCTTTCCATTTATGAGAACTTCAATTTTTTCTGATAAAATTCTTGGAAAGGCATCAGCATATCCAAGGGGAAGAGTGACAACCTTAGTGTCTTTGTCGCACTTATAAAATCTCTCATAGCCAACAGTTTCGCCAGACTTTACTTCTCTTATAGCTGCAATTTGAGCCTTAATTGAAAGAAATTCCTTTAGTCCAAATTCTTCAGGTAATTTTTCGCTATCTGTATACCCAAACTGTATTATACCAGGTCTTACCATATTGAGATCGTATTCTCTGTGATATAAGACAGAAGAAGAATTTGCAATATGTTTGTATGTAAATTTGTAGCCAAGGTCTTCAATTTCTTTTATAAAATTTGTAAAAGTTGTAAATTGTCTTTTTGTAAATTCTGGATCTGATTCACTGGCTGCAAAGTGAGAAAAAATTCCTTCAACAAAAATATTTTCAAGCTCAAATATTTTTTTAACTTCTTTTAATGAATTTTCACCAGGAATAAAACCAATTCGTGACATTCCACTGTCAACAGCAAGGTGAAGCTTAGCTTTTTTGCCTAAGTCCCCTGCAAGCTCATCTAATTTTATTGCATCTTCAAGTGTATAAATAGTTAAGGTGATTTCATTTTTTACTGCATCTTCAAAGAGATGGGCTGGTGTGTAACCGAGTATTAAAATAGAAGTATCAGAAAACTCTTTTTTTAATCTCAATGCCTCACTTAAAGTTGCCACACCGAAAAACCTTATGCCAAGTTCTCTTGATACATAGGAAAGTGGAATGGCACCAAGTCTATAGGCGTCACTTTTAACAACGCTCATAATTTCTGTTCCTGGAGTAATTATACTTTTTATTTCTTTAATATTGTTTTCAAAATTATCTAAATTTATTTCAATCCAAGCTGGTCTTGTCAAAAAATCCTTCATATTATTTTCCTTTCAAACGAGAATTTCTTTTAACATTATATCACAGTAGATGAATTTAGAAAATTTTTTACAAAAAAAACTGCCAAGAAGGCAGTTTAGTTTTAATATTCTTTGTCAACAAGTAAGATGTTTAATATTACGGCTACAATAGTTCCACCAGAAATGCCTGATGAGAAAAGTGCGGCTATTAAGCTAGGAAGTTTCGCCACTATGTCAGGTCTCATTGTAATTCCTATTCCAACCCCAATTCCTCCAGCTATTATCATAATATTTTTTGTAGAAAATTTTGCCTTGCTAAGAGCTTGCATACCTGAGCCAATAATTGTACCAAACATAAGAATTCCAGCTCCACCAAGAATTGGCGTAGGCATAATGGAAACTAAAGTTGCAAATTTAGGGCAAAAGCTCATAATAATCAATATAAAGGAAGAATAGAGAGCGACCTTTCTTGATGCACACTTAGTAAGTGGAATAAGACCAACATTTTGGCTGAAGGTTTGAGCTGCACCTGAACCAAAGACTGGAGAAAGCATTGACCCAATGGCATCAGCTCTAACACCACTTGCAATGTCAGCATCTGACAAGTCTACTTCGCACACCGTCCCTAAAGTTTTCATAACTCCTACAGTTTCGATTATTGTAACAAGATAGCCTGCAATAAAGGGAACAACAAATTTTAAATCAAATTTAACTCCAAAGGGAAAAATTTCTGGCATTCTTATCCATGGAGCTGCAGCAACTTGTGAAAAATCTACAAGATTTAGTGGAATACAAATAATGTAGGAAATAATCATGGCTATAAAAACTGATGCCGTCGTTACAAAACCTCTGCCATAGTGATTTATAAAAATTATAAGTAGGAAGGTAAAGACAGCAATCCCAATAAAGAGTGGGTCGCCATAATTTTCTGCACCATAACCTCCGCCTACCCAGTCAAAGGCAACGGGCATCATTGTAATTCCAATTAGGGTAATAACAGTTCCTGTTACAACTTCTGGGAAAAATTTAAGAAGGGGCTTAATAAAAAAGCTTAAAATCAATTCTAAAAGGGCACCCATTATAGTTGCACCAAAATAACCTGCAAGACCGCCACCCATAGTATTTATTACCGCATTGGCAGGTGGCACAAAGCCAAAGTCAGTTCCCATAATTGTTGGAAGCCCTATACCAACCTTGGCGTTGCCCTTAAATATGCCCTTGGTTTGAATAAAAGAACAGATACCAGAGGCAAGTAGGGCAGCTGAGATAAGCACAGAAGTCTCGGCAACATTTGTGCCAGCTATAGCAGCAATACTAAGTGGAACTGCAATAATTCCACTAAAGGCAGTCAAAATATTTTGAAATCCAAGTAAGGAGGATTTTAAAAAATTAGGCTTGTCATCAACTTCATATTCAAGTTTCATTACATTGTATTCCTTCACAATAAACTCCTTTTTTAATATAATTATAACAAAATGATTTTAGCACATAAGCATTTGTCATACAATAATAGAAAGGAGCAAAAAATGTATTTATTTGTAGCCCTAGGTGGGGCCTTTGGTTCTAGTCTTAGATATTTTTTAAGTAACAAGATAAATAGTGGTGGAGATTTTCCCCTTGCCACACTTATAATTAATGTAGTGGGAGCTTTTTTCTTAGCAATAATTGCCTTTTACGCTGAGAAAAATAAATTAGATCCTAGATTAATTTTATTTTTAAAGGTTGGATTCTGCGGAGGTTTTACAACTTTCTCAACTTTTGCATTTGAAATATTTAATTTAGAAAAGAATGGGAATTTAATACTTTCAATTTTTTACGCCTTAATTAGCATAATTTTATCGCTTATAGGAATTTACTTTGCAAGGTTTTTAATACTAGAAAAATTTTAAAATTAGAATTTAAGAAATTTGTAAGAATTTTGTACGCTATTTTGTAATTATTATTTGCTATTATAATGGCAGAGGAGGGATGTAATGGATAAATACAATATTTTAATTGCTGAGGATGACAAGGAAATTGCAAGGTCAATTGGAATTTATCTAAAAAATGAAAATTTTAATATTTTTTACGCCTACGATGGACTTGAAGCCCTAGAAATTTTTAAAAATGAAAAAATTGATCTCATAATAATGGACCTCATGATGCCAAATTTATCTGGCGAAGAAGCTATTATTAAGCTTAGAGAAATTTCTGTAGTCCCAATAATTATTTTATCTGCAAAATCAGAGGACACTGACAAAATTTTCGGACTAAATATTGGCGCTGATGATTATATTCAAAAGCCCTTCAACTCAATGGAGCTCATAGCTCGTGTTAAGAGCAACTTGAGAAGATTTTATGCCTATGATTTAAAAAATGACAGAAACTTTATTGAAATAGGCAGCATTAAATTAGATTTATCACAAAAAATTGCCTATGTGGGGGACAAACCAGTTGCCCTAACATCTATTGAGTTTAAAATTTTGGAGCTCTTGATGAGAAATCCCAACAGAGTTTTTTCCATTGAAGAAATTTACGAGAGTGTGTGGAATGAGCCAGCCATGGAGGCAAAGACTGTTACAGTTCACATTAGGCGAATAAGAGAAAAAATCGAAGTAAATCCAAAGAAGCCAATGTACTTAAAGGTGCAATGGGGACTTGGATATAAATTTGAAGATTTGAGGCGAAAATAATGAAAAAAAATTCTTACAAACTTAGCTATTATGCTTTAATAATTTTAGCTATATCACTTATTTCTTTATTAGCAGGATCATTTTTATTTTCAAGGGATCCTAGCTCTTCTTATAGAAGAGTTTTGACAGATAATAGAATTACTGCCACTATAGACTTATCACTTAATGATGAAGATTATAGCTCCTATAATAGGTTTAACTTTGCTATTAAGTCCTACAAACTAAAATATTTTGACCAAAATGGAAATGTTGTTACAGATCCAGGATTAATTGAAGCTCAAAAGAAGAAGGATGACCTAAAGGCCAAGGGACTTGATCCAAAGGACTATCTTGAAGATTGGATGCTAGACCAACCAGAAATAAAATCTGAATATAAAACTTTTTACTTAACTAATGAATATGAAAAAAATGAATTTGATCCATTAGAAATTGAAATGGGAAATAATGACTTCTTAATCACAGGTTCAGTAATTAATAATAGTATAGTGATTGATAAGGTTCAAAAGAGCCAAAGACTTATGGATAGTGACTACAATTTTATAGAAAAGTCTTTTAAATCTAAAATTAATGACAGTTTTAGATATTTGAACAGCAAAAACAATATTAAAAATTTAAAGTTTGCTTATTACGCATCACTAGACGATGAAGTCTTTAAAGAAATTGAAAGAGATGTATTTAGAGACCAAGTCCAAGTACAAATTGGAGTAAGCGTATTAATCGCTTCAATATTATCTCTACTTCTTGGATTATTTATGAATATGGAAAAAGTTGACGGCAGCGAAAGCTTGAGGAAAGTTTTTAAATTTCCAATAGAACTTGTGATTATTTTATTTGTAATATTTGGATTTTCTGCTGCAGTAATATCAAGTATGAATCAAATTTACAGTAATTTGTATATTTTCTATTTCTTGTATCTTCTTGGTCTTGTGATTATTTCACTTACAGTAAATTATTTTATAATTTTATTAAAGAGCATATTTAACAAGAATACAGAAAATTATCTTCTTAAAAATTCTTTAATTTATAGAATTTTTAATGCTGCAATTTCAGAATTTTCAAATATAAATGAGGAGAATAAAAATATTAAAGATGCAAAGATTAAATTTACCCTAGTTTATTTTGGAATTTTCATATTGCTAGCAATACTCAACATGATGTTTTCAACTATGTCTTACTATGCTCCTGAAAAAATGTTGATTCCAATGATATTATTTGGCATATTCATTTATTATATTTTGATGAAAAACATAAATGAAGTTTCAAGGATTTCCAGAGAGTCCAGCGAAATCGTTAAGGGAAATTATAAAAAGAACATTGAAAAAAAGGGTGGTCTTTATGATGGCATAGTCGACAACTTTAACAATATTGGAGAGAACCTAGACCTTGCCATTGAAGATGCAGTAAAGTCTGAAAGATTAAAGACAGAACTCATTACAAATGTAAGCCATGACTTAAAGACTCCATTAACATCTATAATTAATTATTCTGATCTATTATCAAAAGATGACAATACAGATGATGAAGCTAAGGAGTATTCGAAAATAATAAATGAAAAGTCCAACAAGTTAAAGGTCCTAATAGAAGATTTATTTGAAGTTTCAAAGGCGACATCAAATAATATTGAACTAGATAGGCAAGAACTTGACTTTAATTCCCTTGTCCAACAGTCAATAGGAGAGTGGGAGGATAAAATCGGAGAAAACAATATTGAAATTATTTCAAATCTTCCTGAAGATAAGCTAATGCTTAACATTGATGGACAAAAATTCTCCAGAGTTTTAGACAACTTGTTCTCAAATATTTCTAAGTATGCCCTAGAAAATTCAAGAGTTTATGTAGATCTTTTAGAAGAAGATGGAGTTAAACTGACTATAAAAAATATTTCTAAGTATCCACTTAACATTTCTGCAGAAGAACTTATGGAAAGATTTACTCGTGGAGAAAAATCAAGGACAACATCAGGCTCAGGCCTTGGACTATCAATAGCCTCATCCTTTGTGAGAGCTCACGGTGCAAGCTTTGACATAGAAATTGACGGAGACTTATTTAAGGTTAGGATAGAATTTTAAAATAAAATTCTAAAGGATTTTAATAAATTAGCTTAAAAGGATTTTAAAATACAATGCAGAAGAAAGTTCGGTTGAAAATTATTTCACCGGACTTTTTTCTTTAACTTGACAAAGCTAAAGCGATAATATATACTCAAGATGAAAATATAAACATCAACAATAATAAAAAACAAGAGGTGAGAAAATGGAACTATCAAATGGAGAACTTATGGTAATGGAAGTTTTGTGGGAAGGAGAATGCCTAGATGAAAATGGAGAAATACAAGCTCTAGAATTATCCAAAGTATTAAAGGAAAAACATGGCTTGGGCAAGACATCTTGCTACACATTTTTTGGCAGGCTCTTAGAAAAGGGAGCAATAACAAGAAGGTATCCTAAGTACACAATAAAACCCATAGTGACAAGAGAAGAAGCCTTGCAAAAACAAAGAGAAGAAGCCATAGACAAATTATTTCAAGGATCCTTTATAAGTTTTTGCAGGACCTTTTTAAGGGACAAAAAAATAAGCGAAGAAGAAGTTCAAGAGATAAAAAATCTCCTTAAAGATTTTGATAAGGAAGAAAAATGAGAATAGGTGTAGCCAGTTCAGTAGTCCTTTATAAAAGTTTAAAGTCAATTATAATATTAATTTTGATTTTACTCTTTAGAAGGAGATTAAACTTAAAAAGCACTAAGGGTGCTAATATCATATTGTGGACTCTTCTTTTAATCTATTTAATATTTCCAAAAGATATTTTATTTAGTATAAAAACCTATGAAGCTTCAAAATTTATAAAGACAATTTTTGCGCCCTCAATTCTGATAAATCAAGCAGCAATTTACATAACCGATAAGTTCCCATCAATATCACGATTTAATAGGATAGTGGGATCAAGCTTAGTCGTTATCTATACGCTATATCAATTTATAAAATTTAAAAAAGCCTTAAGTAATTCTCTTGAACTAAAGGACAGGACTCATTTAAACAATTCTCTAAAAAAATTTAATATAAAAAGAGAAGTAAAAATTTATATAAATGATGAATTAGACACTCCTATAACTTATGGAATATTTAGACCCAAAATAATTTTACAAAAAAGCATTTTAAAAGACTGGGATTTATTAGACCATGTATTAACTCATGAGCTAGTGCATATAGAAAGATATCATATTTTATTAAGTCACTTAAAAAATTTAATAATATGCCTTTATTGGTACAATCCCTTTTTAATACTTAGCTTACAATATTTTGAGAAAGATATAGAGATAAACTGTGACAAAATAGTTATAAAAAAAATAGGAGATAGCCAAGAAAATAGAAAAAATTATTGCCAGTCAATGCTTAAATTAATAGAAAGACAGAGGGAAAATGATAAATTTGTCTTAAATTTAAGCCCAACTAAGGAAAGGATGTTGACTATGAAAAATTGGAAAAAAACACTGTCAGGAACTTTTACTTTAATATTTTTATTATTCTTGTACATACCAGTGTTTACTAATGCTGTAGAAGTAGACGAAAATGAAGTTATATCGGATACAGAGGGAATAAAAGAAGTTTATGTAAATGTGGACAATAGAGTGGAAGAAATAACAGATGAAGAGTATGAAAACTTAGAATTATATGAAATTCCAACTAATGGTTTGAGATCAGCTAACATAGATCAAAAAGTAACATTGGGGAGATTAGAATACGAGTCATATACCTTTACAATGAAATCATTATATGGAAAAGATCACGATGGATTTACCATAAAAACTAGTGAAATGTACTCCAAAGCAGGCGTTAACTATACGGTTATTATTGAAGAGAATGGTGATACAATATATGAATCTAGATTTAGTAAAGGTGTAAACTTAAAAATGAACGCTAATAGAGGAAGTAGTTATAGAGTGACCATAAACAATAGATCATCAGAGTTGCTATCCTATAAAATTAATATACGAAGTTATGCTAGATAGGAGGAAAGTCTATGAGATATTTAAACCCACAGAGGTATAAGAACGGAGATTTTTTCATAATAAACAATAATTATAAATAAAACTTAGCACATATTAATAAAATTAGGAGGATTATTATGAAAAAATCATTTAGTATATTTCTTGTAGTTTGTATATTATTTAATTTGGTAACTTTTGTATCAGCACAAGAGAATAAAAATAATGAAATAAACAATGAAGAAAATGGTATATATTATGAACAACCAAGAGAAAGTATAGAAAAATTTTTTAACGATGCGAGAAAAGAAACTGAAGAAAAAGTAAGATTATTAAATTCTATTACAACTTTTGATAATTATTCTTATGAATATAAAACAGAATATTCATCTAGAAAAAAGGTATATGCAAATAATATTTTATTAAATGGACAGCCAAGAGGTGGCACAAGAATTGATGGATATATAAATGTGAACAAAAACGAAGGAACACCAATAAATCTCTCTGTTTCAGTGGGATTACCTAAAGTTCCTTATGTAACAATTAATGTTGAGATGGGTTCATATACGGGTACATCCGTTTCTGGAGGTAGTATAAGAGTTCCGAATTCTTATCAATATTTTTTAGCTTATGCTGATAAAACATTTGAAGTTGAGGGACATGTAGTATATTATAGATTAAGAAATTCAAATGATGAGTGGAAAGTTTATACAACTTATTTCCCACATACTTTATTTAACGAATACTTTTATGTAAGACCTGTATAATAAAACCACATAGACATATTTAAGACTTTAAGGAAGGTGCGTTTTGGGAAAAAAGAACTTACTTTTTAAAATTTCAATTGTTCTTAATATTATTCTCTTGTGTTCTACAATTATTTTAAAGCAAGAGCCAATGGTTCCTCTCTTGAGGGGGACTTATGTCCATTCCAATGGAGACTTTTATTCAATGTCCTTTGATACTGAGAAAAATGTCTATTATATCTTTTGTAATGGAAGTCTTATAGAAAAAGGTAATTTTAAAGAGGACGAGGACAAGAGGATATACAAACTAGAAGATAATGATTATAACAAATATATATTCTTAGATGGAAAGACTTTTTATTTTGCCCTATCAGAGGATAAGGTAATTAAATTTGAAAAGGATTCAAATGCAATCACTTATTACGGAGAATCAAGTGATTTTGAATAAATTTTTTATTTAATAATGAAGTTCATAAATTTAAGAAGAGGCGAAATAATGGAATTTATTGTTTTTATTTGCTTTATGATTTTGCTTTTAAATTTTAGAGCAAATTCGAGAAGGAAACAATTTAATAAAGATAAAACTTACAACAATCTAAATCCGATTTATTTGTTTTTTGCATTATTTTGCCTTTTAATATGGCTGTGCTTTGCCATAAAATTTATGGGCTGCCTTTTTGATATTTTAAGGGCTGGCTATGAAATAAGTATTTCAAAATTTTTATTTCCACAAATTAGAGATATGGTTTTAAAATTTGCAGAAAATAACAATGAAGACATTTCTCATGAATTATTGTCATTACTTATGTCTTATGAAAATTTATTGAAAAGTTGTCTTTTATTAATAATTACTTTTGTTTTCCTTGATTTAATGCTCAAGAGAATTGTAATAAAAGATGAGGAAATTATTTTTAACAATAGAGTTTATAAAATAAAGGACATTGTGGATTTTAAAAATATTAATATTTTTGGTAATAAATATGTTCAATTAAAATTAAAAAAAGATGAAATTTATTTGCCAATTAAGGGCAATGAAAAATTTATTGATTTAATTGATGAAAAAGTTTAGTAAATTAAAAAAATTATAAAGACAAGAAAGTTCGGTGGAAAATTATTTCACTGGACTTTTTTCTTTGCTCAAATTTATCCTTGTGATAATATATGACTTAGGATGTGATTTTGTGATTTTAAATGAAATTAGAAATATAATGAAAGAAAAAAATATAGATTTTTATGTTATTCCATCAAAGGATCCACATGGCTCTGAATACCTTCCAGATTTTTACAAGGAAAGGGAATTTGTTACAGGCTTTACAGGTTCACAAGGAACCGCTGTCATAACTAGAGATGAGGCATATCTTTGGACTGATGGCAGGTATTTTATACAAGCTGCAAAAGAAATAAAAGATTTTGGCTTTGAACTTCAAAAAGAAGGTCAAGTTGGAGTTTTAAACTACAGTGATTGGATAAGTGAGAATATAAAAGAAGGCATGACTCTTGCTTTAAATGCAGAATATTTTTCTCACCAAAGTTTTTCATCTTTGGAAGAGAAATTAAAGGAGAAAAATGTAAAAATTGTTGATGCTGATTTAATTACTGACCTTTGGAAAAATAGGTACCCTCTACCAAGTGAAGATGCTTTTTTACTTGATAAAAAGTATGCAGGAAAGTCTGCAACAGAAAAAGTATCTGAAATCAGAAAAATTTTAAAAGATAAAAAAGCTGATATGACAATAGTCTCTTCACTTGTTGACATTGCTTGGACTCTTAATATTCGCGGCATGGACATAAAGGATACTCCAGTTCTAATTTCCTTTATGATTATAGAAGCTGACAAGATAATTTTATTTACTGACAGAGAAAAGACTAAAAAGATTGAAAGAGAAATTGCAGATTTTGTTGAATTAAGAGATTACTCAGAATTTTATGATTATCTAAAAAATTATGAAGAAAGAAAAATTTATCTAGACCCAAATTCTATTAATGAAAGAATTTACAAGGGCATTTGCGAAAATAATGAGATAATTTTTGGCAATAATATTTCAGAAAATTTAAAGGCAATAAAAAATGAAACTGAAATAAAAAATCTTGAAGATACTTATATAAGAGATGGAGCAATTTTATTTAAGTTCATCTGCTGGTTAAAGGAAAATGCAAAAAATAAAATTGGAGAATATGAAGCGGCAATGAAGCTTGACTCTATGCGTGCAGAAGATCCTCTTTATATTTCAAATTCCTTTGATACGATTTCTGCCTATGGAAAAAATGCAGCCATGATGCACTATCATGCCAGAGAAGAGGACCAAGCTGTAATTGAGCCAAGGGGATTTTACCTTGTGGATTCAGGTGGGCAATACTATTCTGGGACAACAGATATAACAAGAACTATTGCCATGGGAGACCTTACAGAGGAAGAAATTCACGACTACACAATGACTTTAAAGAGTCACATAGATTTAATGGACGCTGTATTTTTAAAGGGAACTTATGATTTAGCCTTAGATGGCATTGCCAGATATGCCTTGTGGCAAGACAGGATGGACTACAAGTGCGGAACAGGTCACGGAATTGGCTTTGTCCTTTCAGTTCATGAAGGACCACAGAGAATTTCTCCAAGAGACCCTGCTGTTAGGATGGAGGAAAACATGATTGTCTCAAATGAACCTGGTGTCTACAAGGAAAATAAGCATGGCATAAGAATTGAAAACATCATGAGGGTAGTCTTTGACTGCGAAACTCATGACTCAGTATTTAATAAGTTTAAGACAATTTCTTTTTGTCCATTTGAACTCAAGGCAATTGATGTAAATTTACTTACAGATAGGCAGATAGAGGTTTTAAATTCTTATCACAGAGAAGTTTTTAAAATCTTAAGTCCATATTTAAATGGAGAGGTTTTAGATTATTTAAGAGAAGCGACGAAAGAGGTTAGTAGATAATTGTTAGATTTAAGAGAAAGGCTTGACCAACTTCCAGATAAACCTGGAGTTTATATTATGAAAAATGAATTAGATGAGATAATTTATGTTGGCAAGGCCAAGTCTCTTAGGAAGAGAGTGAGACAGTACTTTGGGTCTTATGGTAAGTCTTCCAAAAAAGTTGCCAGCATGGTCTCAAAAATTCATGATTTTGAGTACATTATTGTAGAAAATGAAGTGGAGTCCCTTGTCCTTGAGTCCAATTTAATCAAGGACAATCTCCCAAAATACAATATTCTCTTGCGTGACGACAAGCAGTATCCTTACATCAAGGTAAAGGTCAACGAGAGATTTCCTAGAGTTATGAAGACAAGAAGGATTTTAAAGGATGGGGCAAAATATTTTGGGCCCTATCCCGATGTCTTTGCAGTAAATGAATCAATCGAAAGCTTTGAGAGACTTTACCCTCTAAGGACCTGCAATTTGAATTTAGAAAATGTTGAAGAAAAAAATTATAGGCCTTGTTTAAATTATTACATTGGAAAATGCCTTGGACCCTGCATAGGAAATGTAAAGGACCAAGATTATAATGTCATGGTAGAGGAAGTCTTAAGTTTTCTTTCAAGTTCTGACAACAAATTAATAGATAAGCTTCATGAAAAGATGATGGATTATTCAAGAAATCTTGACTATGAAAATGCTGCTGATATTAGAGATAGAATTAAAAATTTAGAATACTTAAAGGAAAGACAACTTATAAGTGATCCTGAAGCTCGCGATGACAAGGACATAATCGCCCTTGCCAAGGGAATTGACGAAGTTCTCATCCAAATTTTCTTTTTCAGAAATGGGAAAATTATTGGCAGAGAGCATTATATGATAAGGGATTATTACAATGACAGCTACGAGGAAATTTTTTCTTCATTTTTAAAACAGTTTTACATTGGAGCATCCTATATTCCAAAGGAAATTATTATAGAAGAAAAGCCCATGGATATTAAGGTGCTAGAAGATTGGCTAAGTGAAAAGAGAGGCAATAAAGTTACCATAACTGTTCCAGTAAAGGGCGACAAAAAAGAATTAGTGAGAATGGTCAAGAGAAATGCCCTTGACATGATTGAAAAGTATGGCGATAAGTATAAAAAGCGTGCTGAATCAAATAGGTTGGCACTAGAAGAGATAAAAGATTTAATTGGTCTAAGCCGAAGACCAAGGCGAATAGAAGCCTATGACATTTCAAATATTTCAGGTGTTGAGTCTGTTGGGTCTATGGTTGTTTTTGAAGATGGAGATGCAAAAAAGAGCGACTACAGAAAATTTAGGATAAAAAGTGTCATAGGTCCTGATGACTATTCCAGTTTAAAGGAAGTAATTGAAAGAAGATTTAGAAGAGGGGTAGAAGAAAAGAAAGAGGACAAAAATTCTTCCTTTTCAAATTTTCCAGACCTTATAATGATGGATGGCGGCAAGGGTCAAGTAAATGCTGCAAAGGAAATTCTCGATAAATTAAAGTTAAATATTGAAATTTGTGGACTTGTCAAAGATGACTTTCACAGAACTCGTGGCATTATTTATAGCAATGAGGAATTTAATGTTGATTTAAATTCCAGAGCCTATAAAATGATTTACAAGATCCAAGAAGAAGCTCATAGGTTTGCAATAAATTATCATAGAAATCTCAGGTCCAAAACAATGTTTAAGTCAGAGCTTGACGATATAAAATTAATAGGACCAAAGCGAAAGGAAAATTTGTTGAAACACTTTAAATCCATTGACAAAATAAAAAAAGCAAGCATCCAGGAGCTTATGGAAGTTGAGTCAATGAACGAAAAAAGCGCAGAATCACTTTATGAACATTTTAGGAGAGCAAAAAATGGGAGTTAAATTAAAATATATAGTTGAGGAATTAAATTTTGAAATTATTCACAAATCAACTGATTACGATGAAATTGAAATTAAAAACAGCGATATAAATAGACCAGGCCTTCAACTTTGTGGCTACTATTCAAAATTTGTAAAAGATAGAATACAGCTTATTGGCACACAGGAGTGGCATTATATAAATTCATTGAATGATGAGGAAAAATTTTCTACTTTGGAAAAATTATTTAAGTACAACATACCAGTGGTTGTATTTTCTAGAAATAATATGATCTTTCCACAAGCAAAATTTTTGGCTGAAAAATACAATGTCACAATAATAAGAAGTCATGATACAACTTCAAAAATATTTAGCAAAATAATTTCTTTAGTTGATGAGGCACTGGCTCCAACTACAAGAATGCATGGAGTTTTACTTGACATCTCGGGCATTGGTGTTTTAATAACTGGAAGAAGCGGAATAGGAAAGAGTGAAACAGCCCTTGATTTAATTTCCAATGGTGCAAGGCTCATTTCTGACGACTCAGTCATCATAAAAAATATTGACAAAAAATTAATAGGAAAGTCTCCTGATATTACAAAATATTTTATGGAAATCAGGGGAGTAGGAATAATTGATATTCAAAAAATGTTTGGCATAGGCTTTGTCATGGAAGAAAAAGCAATAGAAGTTGTAGTTAACTTGGAAGATTGGGATGAGTCAAAGGAATACGAGAGACTTGGTCTTGACAATAATTATGAAAACATTTTAGGAATAGATGTAGTTAAGTTTAATATTCCAGTAAAACCAGGTAGGCATACTGCACTTATTATTGAAGTTGCTACAAAGAATTATAAGCAAAAGGAATTGGGCTACAATCCAGCTACTGCTCTTAATGAGAGAATGTTAAAAAAATTAAAGTAACTTAGAAGAGCACAAGTAAGTGCTCTTTTATTTATATTTATAAATGATTAACAAAAATTTTATAAAAAAAATATAATTCCACATTATGAAACACCTTTCATAATTCGCCATTTTCAAATATTTAAAGTCATTTATTAACAATATTATTGAATTTTTTTAAATTAAGTTCTATAATATAAACAGTATGGTTAGTTTATATTATTAATAGGAGGAAAATATGGCTAAAACATTTAAAACAATGGATGGTAATGAAGCAGCCGCTCATGTCGCTTATGCGTTCTCTGATGTTGCTTGTATTTACCCAATAACTCCATCATCTCCAATGGCTGAGCACATTGATGCTTGGGCTTCTCACGGAAGAAAAAACATTTTCGGACAAGAAGTATTGGTTAAGGAGTTACAATCAGAAGGAGGAGCTGCTGGAGCTGTTCACGGTGCACTACAAGCTGGTTCACTTACATCAACTTACACAGCATCTCAAGGTTTATTACTTATGCTACCTAATATGTATAAGATAGCAGGAGAATTACTTCCAGGAGTATTCCATGTTGCAGCTAGAGCACTAGCATCTCACGCACTATCAATCTTCGGTGACCACCAAGACGTTATGGCAGCTAGAGCATCAGGATTTGCACTTCTTGCATCAGGCTCAGTTCAAGAAGCAATGGACTTAGCTGGTGTAGCTCACTTATCTGCAATCAAAGGTAGAGTTCCTTTTGTTCACTTCTTTGATGGATTTAGAACATCTCACGAAGTTCAAAAAATTGAAGTACTTAATTACGACGACCTAGCAAAACTTGTTGATCATGATGCAATTAAAGCTTTCAAAGAAAGAGCTTTAAATCCAAATGGATCACAAGTTAGAGGTACTGCTCAAAACCCTGATATTTACTTCCAAGAAATTGAAGCTTCAAACAAATACTACACTGATATCGTTGGTATTACTGAAGATTACATGAAAGAAATTTCTAAATTAACTGGAAGAGAATACAACTTATTTAACTATTATGGAGCTAAAGATGCAACTGATATTATTGTAGCTATGGGTTCTGTAACAGAAACAATCGAAGAAGTTGTAGATTATCTAAATGCAAAGGGAGAAAAGACAGGACTTGTTAAAGTTCACCTATACAGACCTTTCTCTATTAAGCACTTAATGGAAGCAATTCCTGAAACTGTAGAAAGAATCGCAGTTCTTGATAGAACTAAGGAAAAGGGAGCAGTAGGACAACCTCTTTACTTAGATGTAAGAGATGCCTTCTACGAATCAGATAAGAGACCACTTATCCTTGGCGGAATTTATGGACTAGGTTCTAAAGACACTAACCCAACTGATATTCTTTCTGTATATGACAACCTTAAAGAAGCTGAACCTAAAAATGACTTCACAATTGGTATTGTTGATGATGTAACTCATAAATCACTTCCAATTAAAGAAGAAATTACTACAGAACCGGAAGGAACAATTAGATGTAAATTCTGGGGATTTGGATCTGACGGTACAGTTGGTGCAAACAAATCAGCAATTAAGATTATTGGTGATAACACTGACATGTATGCTCAAGGATACTTTGACTATGACTCCAAAAAATCTGGTGGAGTTACAATGTCTCACTTGAGATTTGGAAAAAACAGAATCACTTCAACTTACCTATTAACTGAAACTGATTTTATTTCTTGTTCAAAACAATCCTATGTATATTCTTATGACCTATTGAGAGGACTTAAAAAGGGTGGAAAGTTCTTACTAAATACTATTTGGAATGAAGAAGAACTTGAAGAACATCTTCCAGGTTATATGAAGAAATATATTGCAGACAATGAAATTGAATTCTACACAATTAACGCTACAAAAATAGCTGCTGAAGTTGGACTTGGCGGAAGAACTAACATGGTAATGCAAGCTGCATTCTTTAATCTTTCTCAAGTACTTCCAATTGATGAAGCTGTTAAACTTCTAAAAGAAGCTATTGTAAAAGATTACGGCGCTAAGGGTGACGACATAGTAAACATGAACTATGCAGCAGTAGATCAAGGAATTAACGCTCTTAAAAAAGTAGAAGTAAAAGATTCTTGGAAAAATGCTGATACTACTAAGGACTTCAAGATCAGTGGAGCACCTGACTTTATCAACAACATCCTTATTCCAATGAATAGACAAGAAGGTAACGACCTTCCAGTTTCTACTTTCGTTGATATGCCTGATGGAACATTCCCATCTGGAACAAGCCGTTACGAAAAGAGAGGTATAGCTGTAAATGTTCCTCACTGGAAGATTGAAAACTGTATCCAATGTAACCAATGTTCATTAGTATGTCCTCACGCTGTCATCAGACCTTTCTTAGTTGACAAAGACGAAAAGGCAAATGCACCTGAAGGATTTGAAACTAAAAAAGCTAACGGCAAGGGACTTGAAGATTATGAATATAGAATTCAAATTTCACCACTAGATTGTACTGGTTGTGGAAACTGTGCTCAAGTATGTCCTGCTAAACAAAAAGCTCTTGTAATGTCACCATTTGAAAATGAAATTGATGTACAAGCTGCTAACTGGGAATATGCTTCTGAACACATTAAATCTAAAGAAGAAAATATTGAACCAAACAACTTCAAGAACTCTCAATTCCAAACTCCATATCTTGAATTCTCTGGAGCTTGTGCAGGTTGTGGAGAAACTCCATATGTAAAACTTGTTACACAATTATTTGGAGATAGAATGAGTATTGCTAACGCAACTGGTTGTTCATCAATTTGGGGCGGTTCTGCACCATCTATGCCATATTGCACTGATGACTGTGGCAATGGACCATCATGGGCTAACTCACTATTCGAAGATAATGCTGAATACGGTTATGGTATGGCAGTATCTCAAGAACAAACTAGAAATAGAATTGAAAACCTAATGAAGGAATTTGTTGAACTTAATGTAGATAAGGATGCTAATGAAGCATTTAATGCTTGGATTGAAGGTAAAGAAGATTACAAGACATCTAAGGCTGCAAGCGCAAAAGTTCTAAAAGTTCTTGACAAAAAATTCGGCAACGAAAAAGCAGATGAAATTATTGATACTCTAAAGGGTCTTGAAAGATTCTTAATCAAGAAGAGTCAATGGATCATCGGTGGAGACGGTTGGGCATACGACATCGGATACGGTGGACTTGACCATGTTCTTGCATCTGGTGAAAACATTAATGTTCTTGTTCTTGATACTGAAGTATATTCTAATACAGGTGGT
Source organism: Peptoniphilus sp. HMSC062D09 (assembly GCF_001811425.1). NCBI lineage: Bacteria > Bacillati > Bacillota > Tissierellia > Tissierellales > Peptoniphilaceae > Peptoniphilus > Peptoniphilus sp. HMSC062D09. The sequence continues at coordinate 175,107 of NZ_KV804685.1, forward strand.
CAAGCTTCTAAGTCAACACCAACAGCAGCAATTGCACAATTCGCAGCATCTGGTAAGTTAACTAAGAAGAAAGACTTAGGTCTAATGGCTACTACTTATGGTTATGTATATGTTGCACAAATTGCTCTAGGTGCTGACAAGAATCAAGCATTTAAGGCTATTAAAGAAGCAGAAGCTTATGATGGACCATCACTAGTTATTGCTTACGCACCATGTATCAACCACGGCATTAGAGTAGGTATGGGCTTCTCAATTGAAGAAGAAAAGAAAGCTGTAGAAACTGGCTACTGGCACCTATACAGATTCAACCCTGAACTTAAGGCTGAAGGAAAGAATCCATTCATCTTAGATTCTAAAGAACCTACAAAACCTTTCAGAGACTTCCTAGATGGAGAAGTTAGATACACTTCACTTAAGAAGTTATTCCCTGAAAGAGCTGAAAAACTTTACGAAGTTGCAGAAGAAAATGCTAAGGAAAGATATGCAAGCTATGTAAGTCTTTCTGAAGAAGAATAAGATAACTAATTTAACTCAATATAAATTTTATAATTATTTGGACTCGCTCAAGGAAACTTGGGCGAGTTTTTGTATAAATTTTATTTTATATGTGTTAAACTTTTTATAAGTTAATATTAGACTTATGCCTTAATCATTGATTTTTTTAATCTTTTGATATAATATTAAAATTATTACTGGAGGTCAAAATGAAATTAATTTTTGATATAAACGGTGGAGATAATAAATCCGAAATTATTAAGGGTGCAATCGAAGCCTCTAATGAATTTGATACAGATATTATTCTAGTTGGAAGAGAAGATTTTATAAAAGAAAATCTACAAGAACTAGATTACAATAAAGACAAAGTTGAAATAGTTGATGCAAAGGAAAATATTGAGAATAATGAAGACCCTGCCTTTGCACTTAGACGCAAAAAGGATTCTTCAATTGTCATTGCTATGACTTTATTAAAAGAAAAGATAGGCGATGCCTTAATTTCTGCAGGAAGTACGGGAGCACTTTTAGCAGGTGGCTTATTTATAGTCGGAAGAATTAAGGGAATAAAAAGAGCAGTTTTACCTACAAGTATTCCAGGCTTGAAATCAAACACTATGGTAATTGACTCTGGCGCTAATATGGACACAAGTCCAGAACTCCTACTAGAGTTCGCAACTCTTGGAGAAGTTTTTCTTAAAGAATATTATAAAATTGATTCGCCAAGGGTTGGTCTATTAAATGTAGGTAGTGAAGAAGGCAAGGGAAACTCTTTATATAAAGAAACCTATAAGGTCCTTAAGGATAGTTCTATAAATTTTGTTGGAAATATTGAAGCAAGAGATATTATGAATAACGATGTTGACCTTCTTGTCTGCGATGGCTTTGACGGAAATATTTTATTAAAGTCAATTGAAGGTGTAGTTGATTTTGCTGTAAAAAATGTTTTTCACAGCCTTGAAAATTCAGATCTTGATGATGAAAGCAAAGCTATCTTTAGTAAATTTTTAATGACTAAGTTTAAAAATTTAGATGCAAAGGAAGTTGGCGGCACAATTCTTTTGGGTATTGATGGAAATATTATAAAGGCTCATGGAAATTCTGATAAGAGAGCAATAAAAAATGCTGCAAAATATGCTATAAGTATAGTAGAATCTAATGTAGTTAAAAAAATTAAAGATAAGGTGGAAGGTAAATGAAAGAAAGAATTCTAGAAATTATTGCAGAACAATTTAATATGGATGTAAGTGAACTTGATGAAGATATGAGCTTTCAAGATGACTTAAACGCTGATTCAATTGAACTTGTTGAACTAGTTATGACTATTGAAGAAGAATTTGAGACTGAAGTTTCTGAAGAAGATCTAGAAAAATTAAAAACTGTTGGCGATGTTATTGACTATGTAGAAGATTTGGAACAGTGATTTCATGTCTATGGATAATCTAAAACATCTTGAAAAAAAATTAAATTATAATTTTAAAAATAGAGATCTTTTAGAAAAAGCTTTAACTCACAGTTCTTTTATCAATGAAAATAACATGAAGAGCTTTGAGAGTAACGAAAGGCTAGAATATCTAGGCGATGCAATTCTTGGTCTTGTAATTGGAGAATATTTTTATAAAAATTTTCCAGAAGACAATGAAGGTTCGCTAACTAAGATGAGAGCTGAATCAGTAAATGAGAAAGTTTTGTTTTTTATTTCCAAAAAGGTAAATCTTGGCGAATATTTAAAATTTGGCAAGGGAGAAATAAAAAGTGGTGGAAAAAATAGAGAGTCCACTTCCGCTGATGCTCTTGAAGCTTTATTTGGAGCAATTTATTTAGATTCAAATTTTGAAAATGTCAAAAAAATTATTTTAGATTTATTTCAAGATTTTTTAGAAAAGGATAGCTATAAGTTATTTAATATTGATTTCAAAACTAAATTTCAAGAAAAGGTGCAAAAATCTGGCAAAAAAGCTGAGTATAAATTAGTCAGAGAAGAAGGTCCAGACAACGATAAAACTTTCTTTACTGAATTATATTTAGATGAAGTTTTAGTTGGAAGTGGCAAGGGAAAAACAAAAAAGGAGTCTCAACAAGAGGCTGCCAAGGATGCCTTTAAAAGGAGAGGGAAAATTGTCTAAGAGAAATATCATACCAATTTTCATCCCTCACTATGGCTGCCCCAATGATTGTGTTTTTTGTAACCAAAGAAAAATTACGGGAATGTCTACAGATATTTCAAATAGTGATGTGGAAAATACTATTTTGGAATATCTTTCTTATTTTAAAAGAAAGGACAACATTGAAGTTGCCTTCTATGGAGGAAGTTTCACAGCCATACCCATAGATAAGCAAAGTGAATTTTTAGAAGTTGCACATAGATACAAAGGAAAAGGATTAGTTAAGTACATTAGACTTTCCACAAGACCGGATGCCATTGACCATGAAATATTAAAAAATTTGAAAAAATATGGCGTTGACATAATTGAACTGGGAGTCCAAAGCCTTGATGAAGAGGTTTTAAGGCTTTCCAATAGAGGTCATGATGCAGCTTGTGTTTATAGTGCATCGAAATTAATTAAGGATTATGGATTTTCACTGGGACTTCAACAAATGGTTGGGCTACCAGGAGATAATATTGACAAGTCTATTTACACAGCAAGGGAATTTGTAAAACTAAAACCAGATTGCGTGAGGATTTATCCAACTCTTGTAATAAAGGAAACGGCACTTTATAAAAATTTGATAGATGGAAAGTACAAGGCCTTAGACTTAGATTCTTCTATAAAATTTGTTGCAGACATACTTGATATTTATTATAAGAACGACATTAATGTAATAAGAGTTGGTCTTCAGCCAACGGAAAATATAAACTATGATAAAGATGTAGTTGCAGGAGCCTTTCATCCAGCCTACAGGCAGTTAGTTGAGGCATATTATTTTAAGAGAGGTCTTTTAAATTATTTTAAAAAGTCAAAAAATATAAGCAATGAGATATTAATTTTTGCC
>NZ_KV804685.1:178692-199628 GCF_001811425.1 Peptoniphilus sp. HMSC062D09
AAAATATTTCAAATATTAGTGGGCAAAAATCGAAAAATAAAGATGAAATTATAAAAGAACTGGATATCTCAAAAATCAAACTGAGAGAGAAAGATTTAGGAAGTTTTCATGTTGAAATTCAAGCTAAATTTAGTGAGCTTATTGATATAAGAGATTATTATGGGTGAGTAGATGTTTTTAAAATCAGTTACTATGCAGGGATTTAAATCCTTTGCAAATAGAACAAAAATTGAATTAGACGAGACTACTACGGCAATAGTGGGACCAAATGGTAGTGGCAAGAGCAATATTACTGATGCCATTACCTGGGCCCTTGGCGAAACTTCAGTGAAAAATCTTCGTGGAAATAAGATGGAAGATGTAATTTTTTCTGGAACTGATGCCAAAAGGCCACTTGGACTTGCTGAAGTTACTATTGTCTTTGACAACAGCGACAAATCTCTTAATCTTCCTTATAACGAAGTTTCTGTCACTAGAAGGATGTATAGGTCTCTTGAAAGTGAATTCTTGATTAACAATAAGAAGTGCAGGCTCAAAGACATCAAAGAACTTTTTATGGACACTGGAATAGGAAAAGATGGTTATTCTGTAATTGGTCAAGGAAAAATTGAATCTGTTCTAAGTTCAAAGCCAGAGGACAGGAGAAATATTTTTGAAGAGGCTGCAGGGATTTCAAAATACAAGTACAAAAAAGTTCAATCTACTAATAAACTTTTAAAAACAGAAGAAAACTTAGTTAGAATCGAAGACATTTTATCAGAAATAGTCCTTCAAGAAGAAAATCTCAAGGCTCAAGCTGAAAAAGCTGAAGCCTACCTAAAGGATTTTGAAGTTTTAAAAATTAATGATATTAATTTTTCCTGTAAAGATATAAAAAATAAAGAAGAAGAAATAAAAAATCTTGAAGAAACTTCAGAAAATTTAAAAATAGATTCTGATAAAATTAATTTAGAGCGCAATAATTTATATAAGGAATTGGAAGTATTAGAAGGTGAAATTTCTAATATTTCTGATAAAAACAATGAAGCCAATGAAAATTTAAATAAACAAAAAGATGAATATGACAAAATAAATTTAGAACTTACTCTTCAAAGTGAAAAGATAAATTCATTAAAAAAAGATTCTGAGAGAATTGAGTTTGAAAATTCTTCTCTTAAAGAAAGCATGCTTTTAAATAATAAAAACTTAGAAGATCTTTACAAGGATCAGGAAATTCTAAAGGAATCAAAAGATGAAATTCTAAAAAAATTAGAAGAAAAAAATAGAATTATTGAGAATTTTGAAGAAGAGTTTAAAAAATTAGAAGAAATTGGCAATTTAAATTTTGAAAATAAAAATAAAATAAAAAATGAAATAGAAAATATTAATTTTAAAAACGAAACCTTAAAGGACATTATTGAAGAAAAAAATAATAGAAAGCTCAGTTTAGAGAAAAGCATTGAAAATCTAAAAAATAATGAAGCTGAATTTGTAAAAATTATTGATAAAGATTCAAAGGAAATAGAGAAATTAAATGACTTACTTAAAAAAGAAGAATTAGACTTTGAAAAAACTGAGGAAAAGTTAAAAAATCTTGATGTAAATAATAAAGATCTTGAGAATCAGTTGATTTCAAAGAAAAATTCTTTAAATGAAATCTTGGCTAAATTAAAAATACTTGAAAATATGGAGTCAAATTATGAAGGCTACAACAGAGCTGTAAAGTCCTTTATGAATTTTTCTTCAAAGCATAATGTCTTTAAAGAGTCCTTATTTGGACCAGTTGCTGAAAAGTTTTCTGTAGAAAAAAAATATGAAAGGGCAATTTCAGTAGCTCTCGGTTCCATGGCTCAAAACATAATTGTGTCTTCAACTAAAGAAACATCAGACATGCTAAAAATTCTTGAAGACAATAAGATGGGCAGGGCAACCTTTTTGCCTCTTGATAGAGTTAATGGCAGCAAGGCAAATATAAATTCTGAAGATGGAGTAATTGGAATAGCATGCGATTTAATTAAATTTGACGAAGTTTTTTCTGGAATTTTTTATAATTTACTTGGAAGAGTTATTATTGCTGATAACTTTAAAAATGCTAGTCGCATATCAAAAAAGCACAAATTAAAAGTTGTAACCCTAAAGGGCGAGGTATTTAACCCTTCAGGAGCCATAACTGGCGGAAGTTTAAATAATTTCAACAGCAGTTTTATTTTGCGTAAAAATGAAATTAGTGAACTTCTAAATAAAGCTAAGGAAACTAATTCTGAAATTAAAAATCTTAGCCAAGATAAAAGTAAAATAGAAAAAGAAATTTTTGATTTAGAAAGTTTTTCAAGAGATTTTTCTGAAAGACAAAACTCTTATAAAATGAAAATTTCTGATATTGAAAAAAATATTTACAAAAATAAAAATGACAGAGATTTAAATACAAATTACTTAAATAAATATGAAAGAGAAAGAGATGAATTAGAAGAAAACATCAAAGTTGACTCTTCAAATTTAGAAAAAAATAATTTAGAAATTAAAAATAAAAACAAATTTTTAGAAGATCTACTTAAAGAAGTTGATAGCGGAAAAAAATTATCTGAATTGTCAAAGTCAATTGAGGCTTTGAAAAGTGAAAGAATTGAGATCCAGCTATTAGAGAGAGAAAATCGTGAAAAGCTTCTATATAATAATAGAGAATCTGAAAGAATAAAAAATGAAATTCAAAGTATTGAAGAGAAATTGAAATCTAATAAAATTACATTAGAAGATACTAGTATTAACATCAATAATAAAACAAGTTTTAATGAAGAAAATAAGATTAAATTAGAAGACCTAAAGTCATCTATAGAAAATTTAAAAATTTCTATTAATGATTTAAAAAGTCTTTTGGAAGAAAAAAATAAAGTTTTCTTAAGAAGCAAAGATAAATTAAGTGAACTAAAGGAAAAATCACTTATAATAAATTCAGAAAGAGAAAAAATCAATTTAAAAATTGATATGAACAAAAATAAAATATCAAATGAAAGTGTTAGGCTAAATGATGAGTACAATATCGAAGATTTTCACAAATACATCGACGAAAATCTTCAAGACATCAAGGAAAGTTCCATTAAAAGATTGAAGAAAAAGGTAAGAGATTATGGAGATGTAAGTATTTCATCTATTGAAGAATATAAACTTGTAAAGGAAAGACTTGACTTCTACAGCTCACAAAGAGACGACTTAATCAAGTCAAAGGAAGAAATTAAGTCAATTTTAAATAAGTTAGACCTTGAGATGAAAAAAATATTTAAAGAAGCCATGGATGAAATCTCAGAGAATTTTGCAGAAATCTTTAAGACTTTGTTTAATGGCGGGCGTGCAGAAATATGTATTGAAGGAGATTTGCTAAATTCCGGTATAGAGATAAAGGCTTCTCCTCCAGGAAAGAGACTTCAAGCTCTTTCACTTTTATCAGGTGGAGAAAAATCACTAACTGCTGTAGCACTTTTGTTTGCCCTCTTAAAATATAGGCCTGCTTCTTTTTGTATCTTAGATGAAATTGATGCAGCCCTTGATGATGCAAATATTAAAAGATATGCTGATTACCTTCTTACTTTAGAGGGAATCCAGTTTATAATAATTACTCACAGAAAACTTACAATGGAGATTGCAAAGACCATGTATGGTGTTACAATGGAAGAGAAAGGAATTAGTAAGTTGTACTCTGTAAAATTAAAGGATTAGGAGAAAAAAATGTTTGAATGGTTTAAGGATAAATTTAAGAAAAAAGAAGATGAAGTCAAGGAAGAACTTCAAGAAGTAAAGGACGAAATCTCTTCTGAAGATAATCAAGAAGAAGAGCTTGAAGAAATTCATGAAAAGTTAGAAAAAGTTTCAGAAGAAGGAAATCTATCAGAGGAAGTTTTAGAAGCGTCTGAAGACATAGAAGACACTAATGAAAAATTTCAAGATAAGGAAGTTATTGAAGAAGCAATAGAAAAGAAGACTGAAGAAAAAGAAGAAATCAAAGAAGAAATCAAAGAAGAAGATAAAAACTTAGAAGAAATCCATGAAAAGCTAGAAGAAGTTTCAGAAGAAGGAAATTTATCAGAGGAAGATTTAAAAACTTCTGAAGACATAGAAGACACTAATGAAAAATTCCAAGATAAGGAAGTAATTGAAGAGGCAATTGAAAATAAGACTGAAGAAAAAGAAGTAAATAATTTAGAAGAAAATAGCGAAAATCTCGAAGAAGAGCTTGAAGAAATAACAGAAGCGCCAAAAAAAGCTTCACTTTTTCAAAGACTAAAGGATGGTCTCGACAAAACAAGAAAAGAAGTTGGCATAAAAATTAACACTGTTCTTGGCGCCTATGTAAAAATTGACGATGAGATGTTAGAAGACCTTGAAGATATTTTAGTTTCTGCAGATGTGGGAATGGAAACTACAATGAAACTAATTGACAATTTGCGTGAAACAATAATTAGAGAAAAAGTTAATGACCCTAAAGAAGTTAAACCTCTACTATTAAAGGAAGCAAAAAAATTAATGAACCCAAAACTAAACACAAAAATTAATTCAGACCCACCAGCAATTATTTTAGTAGTTGGAGTAAATGGCGTAGGAAAAACTACAACTATTGGTAAACTTTCACAAAGATTTAAAAATGAAAACAAATCAGTTTTAGTTTGTGCGGCAGATACTTTTAGAGCTGCTGCCATTGACCAACTAAAGGAATGGGGAATTAGAGCAAATGTTGATGTAATTAGTCACGACGAAGGATCTGATCCGGCAGCAGTTGTCTTCGATGCAATTGAAGCTGCAAAGGCAAGAAATACTGATGTATTAATAGTCGACACTGCAGGAAGGCTCCACAACAAGTCAAATCTAATGAAGGAACTTGAAAAAATAAATAGAATTATTACTCAAAAATATCCTGAAGCTAATCGCGAAAATTTGTTGGTTCTCGATTCAACAACTGGTCAAAACGCAATTAATCAGGCAAAAACTTTTAAAGAAGTTACAGACATTTCTGCCATTGCCCTTACAAAACTCGATGGAACTGCAAAGGGTGGAGTTGTAATTGCCCTACAATCTGAACTTGGAATACCAATTAAACTAATTGGAGTTGGTGAAGGAATAGAGGATCTTCAAGATTTTAATATTGACACCTTCTTAGATACAATTTTTGGATAAAATTTTATAGACTTTTAAAGTAGGAGAGATCCTACTTTTTTATTGGATTTTTTTGATCAATTATAATTAACTGAAGATTAATATTATTATTTATAATTAATTTTTAAAAAACTCTTAAAAATTTCAAAAAACTATAAAAAAATTTAAAAAATTTGTTGACTTATTGAGAAGTATTAGCTACAATAATAAAGGTCAAGTAAAAAGGTTGACCTCGCTAGAAAAATGGTGATAAAAATGAATGAAAAATTTTTTAGGATGAACAGCTTACTTGATTTTTATGGAAATCTTCTCACTGAAAAGCAAAAGAAGGCTGCCTATATGTATTATGTTTATGACTGCACAATAAATGAGATATCATCTGAACTTAACATCTCAAAGCAAGCAGTCTTTGACAACTTAAAAAGGGCAGAAAATAATTTAGAAGACTTTGAAAAAAAACTTGAATTAATAAAAAATGCTAAAAAAGAAGAAGAGAGTAGAGAAATAAAAAGAAAAAAAATTGAAACTATTTTAGAAGGTATGGAAAAAGAATCTTTAAATCAAGATAATTTGAAAATTAAAGAACTTAGAAAAATACTTTTTGACTAGGAGGTGAATTTTTGGTATTCGAAAGTTTATCCGATAAATTGCAAAATACTTTGCAAAAATTGACAGGCAAAGGTAAATTATCCGAAAAAGATATTGACGCAGCTATGCGTGAAGTAAAGCTTGCACTTCTTGAGGCTGATGTTAACTTTAAAGTAGTTAAAGAATTTGTAAAAACAGTTAAAGAAAGAGCTTTGGGAAAAGAAGTTTTAGAATCTCTTACTCCAGGCCAACAAGTTATTAAAATTGTCAACGAAGAACTCACAAATTTAATGGGAACTAGCGAAGTCAAAATTGACTTCTCAAAAAAACCTACAGTTATAATGATGTGTGGTCTTCAAGGTGCAGGTAAAACTACTACAAGTGGTAAGCTTGCCAATAAATTAAAAAAAGATGGAAAGAGACCTCTTTTAGTTGCTTGTGATGTTTATAGACCAGCAGCAATAAAACAACTTCAAGTTGTTGGTAAGTCTGTTGACACTCCAGTTTTTACCATGGGAGATAAAATTTCCCCAGTAGATATTTCTAAGGCTGCTCTTGAGCATGCTAAGAAAAATGGAAATGATGTAGTAATCATAGATACAGCTGGTAGACTTCACATTGATGAAAAACTTATGAAGGAGCTTCAAGATATACATGAGGCACTTGAACCTTCTGAAGTTCTTCTTGTCCTTGATGCAATGACTGGTCAAGATGCAGTAAATGTTGCTGATACCTTTGACGATATGTTAAAGCTAACAGGTGTAATACTTACTAAACTTGATGGCGATGCAAGAGGTGGTGCTGCTCTATCTATTAGATCAGTTACTGATGTTCCTATAAAATTTATTGCTAGTGGTGAAAAGATGGATAATATTGAAGTCTTCCACCCAGACAGAATGGCTTCGAGAATTCTTGGCATGGGGGATGTGCTCTCCTTAATTGAAAAAGCACAGTCAGCTGTTGATGATAAAAAGGCAAGGGAACTTGAAGAGAAACTTAGAAAGTCAACTTTTACTTTTGAAGATTTCTTGGACCAAATGCAACAAATGAAAAACATGGGTCCTCTAGAAGATATTATTGGAATGATTCCTGGCATGAATAGCAAGGCCCTAAAGGGTATTAGCTTACCTGATAATGAATTTGCTAAAGTTGAGGCAATGATTCTTTCCATGACAAAAAAGGAAAGACAAAAGCCTGAAATTATAGATTCTTCCAGAAGGAAGAGAATTGCACAGGGTTCTGGAACTAGTCCAGCAGATGTAAATAAACTTATAAAACAGTTTAAGGACATGAGAAAAATGATGAAACAATTTGGAAACATGTCCAAAAATATGGGAAAGAGAAAATTTAAATTACCTTTTTCCTTTTAACCTAGCTTATATATTTTAATATATAAATTTTTTTGTGGAGGTGAATAATTTGGCAGTTAAAATTAGACTTAGAAGAATGGGTACAAAGAAAAAACCCTTTTATAGAATAGTTGTAGCAGACTCTAGAAGTCCTAGAGATGGAAAATTCATCGAGGAGATTGGTTATTATAACCCACTTACAGCTCCTAAGGAAGTTGTTGTAGATTCAGAAAAAGCTAACAACTGGATTAAAAATGGTGCAAAACCTACTGATACAGTTGACAGACTTTTCAGAGAAAATTCAGTATATAACACTGAAAAAGACTCAAAGGATACAGCAGAAGCAAGTGAATCAGAAGCTACTGAATAACAGTATGTTTGGAGGACCAAAATGGTTGAATTAATTGAATATATTGCTAAATCTTTAGTTGACGATCCTTCTTCAGTTGATGTGACAATGACTAAGAATGATGATTCAATTGATATTACTCTTAAAGTTGCATCAAATGATATGGGAAAAGTTATTGGCAAGCAAGGTAGAATTGCCAAGGCAATAAGAGCAATCTTAAAGGCTGTTTCACTAAAAGAAGATGTAAAGGTTAATTTGGAAATTGAAGAATATTAAAGATTCAATTACATGCATTGGTAAAATTATAAATACTCATGGCATCAAGGGTGAACTTAAAGTAGAGCCTTATACTTTTGACAAAAAAAGATTTTCAAAGTTAGATAGTGTCTTTATAGGCAATGATTTACGAGAATTTTTTATTAAAAAAGTTAGAGTAAATGATTTTGTATATATAACTTTTGAAGGTTTTGAAGATATAAATCTTGTCCTTAATTTAAAGGGCAGTGAGATTTATATTAAAGATGAAGATAGGCTAGCTTTAAAGGAAGATCAGTATTATGTATCTGATATAATTGGCAAAAAAGTCTATGACACTGAAAACAATTATATTGGTGTACTTAAAGATGTACTTGAATACCCTGCTAATGATATTTTTATAATTGAAAGTGATGATAAAAGTATTTATCAAATACCTGCAGTTAAGGAATTTATTAAAAAAATAGATTCAACAATAACTATCAAATTAATAGAAGGAATGATTTTGTGAAAATAAGTGTTTTAACATTATTTCCCGAATTCATAAATCACATTAGAGATTTTTCTATTGTTGGAAGGGCTATCGGCGAAGGAAAATTAGATCTTGAAACTGTAGATATAAGAGATTTTGCAATCAATAAATACCTACAAGTTGACGACTATCCCTATGGCGGTGGGCCAGGTATGCTAATGCAAATAAAACCAATAGTAGAGGCAATAGAATCTGTAAAGAGTGAAAAATCTAAAGTTTATTACATGTCCCCACAGGGCAAGGTTTTAACTCAGGATAAGCTAAAAGAACTTAAAAATGAAGAACACATAATACTTCTAAATGGCCATTACGAAGGTATTGACAACAGAGTCATTGAAAATTATGTAGATGAAGAAATTTCCATTGGTGACTATGTTTTAACTGGTGGAGAGTTGGCATCTATGGTAATTATTGATGGTGTATCAAGACTAATTGATGGCGTTCTTGCTAGTGATGAGTCCTTTAAAGACGAGTCACACTATAATGGGCTTTTAGAACATCCACAGTACACTAGACCAAAAGAATTTAGAGGACTTGAAGTTCCTGATATTCTTTTAAGTGGAGATCATGAAAAAATTAGGAAGTATAGACTTAGAGAGTCTATTAAAAACACTTTGCAGAAAAGGCCAGATTTATTAAAAAATAAAAATTTAAATGATGAAGAAAAAGATATATTGAAAGATTTACTGGAAGGAGGTAAAGACAATGGATTATATTAAAGCTATTGAAGATGAACAAATAAATGAAAATTTACCTAAATTTAATGTTGGGGATACTGTAAGTGTTCACTACAAGATTATTGAAGGCGAAAGACAAAGAATCCAAGTTTTTGATGGAACTGTCATGAAAATTCAAGGAAAAAGCTCTAGAAAAACTTTTACAGTAAGAAGAATTTCTTATGGTATTGGAGTTGAAAGAACTTTCCTTCTTAATTCACCAAGAATTGCCGATCTTGTTGTTACAAGAAAAGGTAGTGTTAGACGTGCTAAACTTTACTATCTTAGAGATAGACAAGGTAAAGCTGCAAAAGTTAAAGAAAAGACTAATTACTAAGAGTGGGACTTTAAGTCCTATTTTTAGTATCTTTTATTTTGAGCAAATAAATTAGAGGAGTGATTATATGAAAAAGATTTTTTTTGGAATTTTTTTAATTATTATTTTGGCAGCAGGTGCTTTTTTATTTGTTGAAAATAGAGGAACAACAAAAATTTCAACTAAATACGACAAATTCAACTTCATAACAGAAAATAAGGATATCGATAAAGATGACTTTTCCATTGAAGATGGAATGATTTACCTATCTCTTGACTACATAAAGAAATATCTTGATGAAAATATTTCTTATGATAAAGCAAGTGGAGAAGTAAGGATAGAAAACGACCACGCAAATAAAATTTTAAAGTTAAATGAATATCAAGCAAAATTCAACAGTGGAACTATTGATTTAAGAGCACCAGTTATTGAAAAAAATGGCAAGATAATGCTTCCAATTGAAGCCTTTATCTACGACTACAATGTAAGCTTGAGATATAATAAAGACATAAGACTTTTGCTTTTAGACTATAGAGACAAGGAATATGACTTAACAAAGACAAGTAAAGAAACTTTGCTTAGAGAAGATGCTTCTCGCAGAGGTCCAATTATAAAAAAACTTCCTGAAGGCGAAAAATTATATGTATATGGCGAAGAAAGTAAATACTATATTGTTAGAATGCCTGAAGGATATGCTGGCTATGTTTTAAAGAGCGATGTTGATGAAAATTTTGAAAAATTCATTTTAGCATCTGCCACAAAAAATATTTCAAAGAGTCCAATTAATTTAACTTGGGACTACACTTATGCTGAGCATTCTGATGAAAAAGTTGAGCAAATAAAAGATATTAACGGACTTGATGTAATAATTCCTACTTGGTTTTCCATTAGAAATGGAAATGGAGACATGATTGATAGAGGAAACTTAAATTATATAAAGAAGTACAATGATTTAGGCATTGAAGTATGGGCTTATTTGGACAATTCCTTTGATCCAGACATTACTCATGAGGCTCTATCAAATGAAAATACTCGCAAAAAAATCATCGATAAAACTCTTGAACTTTGTAGAAAATACAAGATGAAGGGCATCAATATAGACTTTGAACACACAAAAATTGAAGATAGAGACAATATAACTGCCTTTGTAAGAGAGTTTAGAGAAAGTGCTGGAGAAGATTTTATTATTACAGTTGATGTAACTCCGCAAATTTCATCTGATGTCACTAAGGAGCCCTACGACAGAAAAGCTTTGGCAGAAATTTCTGATTATATAGTTGTCATGTCTTATGACCAACACTGGGCATCATCTGAAGAAGCAGGTTCAGTTGCTCAATATAAATGGGTGGAAGGTAGCATTAATGTCTTGTTTAGAAATATACCTAACAGGAAAATGATCTTAGGCGTTCCACTTTATACAAGACTTTGGAAAGATTCAAATGGCAAAGTTACTTCAAAGACAATATCCATGTCAGAAGTTGCAAATATTATTGCATCAAAGGGCTTAAATCCAACTTGGGACAAAGAATCACAACAAAATTATGTGGAATATCAGGAAAATGGTGCAACATATAAAATTTGGATAGAGGATGCAAATTCCATAGAGAAAAAAGTTTCCCTAGTTAACAAATATAATCTAGCAGGCGTTGGATCTTGGAGACTTGGATTTGAAACTCAAAATATTTGGGATGTAATTTCAAAAGAATTAGAGAAAACTAATTAAAATATTGACAATTTAAAATATTAAGTATAAAATTAAAGAGTAATTAACTGTAATTTTATTAGGATGTGTTTAAAATTTTACCTGATACACATAAAATCGTGGCTAAAATTGTTCACGATAGAATTAAAGAAAAATATAATGTCAATTTAAATCTAGATAAAATGCTTTGGGGATCAATTGCACCTGATGTTTTGCCTTATTACAAGACAAAGAGACACTATTTTGATGAATCGGGAGATTATATAGCAAGAGAAATAAGTAAACTTATTTATTTTTCCAGATATTCCTATTCTGAAGGCAACGAAAGCAAGCTATTTATTAATTACATGAGCAAAAAGCTTGGCATAATTATGCATTATCTCTGTGATTTTGTATGTTATCCACACGCTTATAGAATGACTTTTATTGAAAATTTGAGAAAGCATGTTAAGTATGAACAAGATTTAGCTTTATATGCCAGAGAAAACAAATTTTTAGAAGAAAGTTTTAGAGATGTGATTTCATGTGAAGATATAAACTTTTTTGAAAATTCCAATATAAAGCTTGAGAAAAAAGTAAAGGCTTACTTGATAAAAGTTACAGAGGAATATAAAAATTCAAATCACAGCTTTGACATTGATTTAAATTTTGCTTTAAATTTATCTACGAATATTTCTATTCTTGTTATTGAATCAATACTTGAATATAATGGGGAATTTGATATACAATTTATTTAAGAAACAAAATTCTTTCACTCCTAGGGGTGAAAGATTTTTATAATTATGGAGGAAAAAGATGAGAAATAATTCTAGTGCTACAAAACTAGACCTTAGAGAAACACAGATTGCAATTAAGTCGGTAAAGGATTACTTTCAAAGGGACTTGGCAAACACTTTAAACTTACAAAGAGTTTCAGCACCTCTCTTTGTTAGACCCGAAACTGGGCTTAATGACAACTTAAATGGTGAAAAAGCAGTAGATTTTGATTTGAGACAATATGGAATCAATGTTGAAATTGTTCAATCTCTTGCAAAGTGGAAGAGAAATGCTCTTAAGGAATATAACTTCAATATGTATGAAGGAATTTACGCAGACATGAATGCCATTAGAGCTGAAGAAGAGCTTGATGAAATTCACTCTTCTTATGTGGATCAATGGGACTGGGAAAAAATAATAGACAAAAGTGACAGAAATAAGGAATATCTTTATTTAACTGTTAAAGAAATTTATTCTGTATTTAAAAGATGTGAAGAATATATTAATCAAACCTATCCTTACATTCTTTCAAAAAAATTACCAGATGAAATATTTTTTATAACTTCACAAGAACTTGAAGATTTATATCCAGGAAAGACTTCCAAAGAAAGAGAAAAATTAATTTGCAAGGACAAGGGTGCAGTATTCATCATGGGCATTGGTGCAGATTTAAATTCTGGAGAACCTCACGACCACAGAAGTCCGGATTATGACGATTGGAGTTTAAATGGCGACATCTTATTTTGGGATGAAGTCTTGGGCAATTCTCTGGAAGTTTCTAGTATGGGTATACGCGTTGATGAAGAATCTTTGAGAAGTCAATGTGAACTTGCAAATACAACTGACAGATTTAAGTTAAAATATCATCAAGATGTTTTAAATGCAAAACTCCCTTATACAATAGGTGGAGGTATAGGTCAATCTAGAATTTGTATGTTTTTCCTTGAAAAGAGTCACATTGGGGAAGTACAAGTTGGAGTATGGGATGAAAATAGTTTAAACTATTGTAAAGAAAATAAAATAAAACTATTATAAAATTTAAAAAAATTACAAATTGGATACAAATCCTCCGGAATATATAGTATAATATTTTTATACGAAACCGGAGGATTTTTTTATGGATTTGGCACAAAAATTAAATCAAGAAAATTTTAAAAGCCTTGCCTTTAAAGATATAAAAAAATACCTAATTGCAAATTTCTTGTTTAAGGGTGATTTGGATAGCATAAACATTCTACTAAATCTATACAATGTTTATGAGTCAATTGAAAATATATATCCAAGGTATGTAACTCTTGAAAATTTGAGAAAAGATATAATTAAAATTTATAGGCAAAAGGAAGGAATTGAGTTAATTGCACGCAATCTTTCTAGCCTAATTCATGATGACATCAATAGATTAGAGCTTTATCTATATTTGGAAGGCTATAGACTTGGCTTCAACTCTAAGAAACATATTAATTTATTAGAAATTATAACTTTAAAGTTTTTAACTATTGATGAACTTTACAACAGAAATAAACTTTTTCAGTACGAATTTAAAAATGAAGAAGTTTTGTCTTTTAAGAAATTAGTTTTTAAAGACATAAGAAAAGATAGGCAAATTAGGATTTTTATAAAAAGTACACTTTCAGATGTTAAGAAAAGATTACTTAACGATAAAATAAATAATATTAACAATCATCTTGATATGCAACTTATTTTTAAAAGCGAAGATGACAATGTTAAAATCAAGGAAGTGGATTCCTATTTGACTGAAAAGGAAATTGAGACTCTAAACAATAAGATTTCTAAGTTTCTATACATAGATGGATTTAGGATTTTTAGAAACGGTTTTTGGGACGGAGTCAATGATAGAGTTTTAAAGAGATACAAGTAAGGATAGTTTTATGCTATCCTTTTTAAAGTGGTGGTAATTTGGTAATAATGGGCATTGACCCTGGAATAGCAATAGTTGGTTATGGAATTTTGGAACTAAATGGCAATTCTTACAAAGTTTTGGATTATGGTGCAATCACTACAATGGCAAAAGTTCCACTTCCAGATCGATTAAATTCTATTTATGTGGAAATGAATGACTTAATTGAAAAGTATAAGCCAGAAGATATAGCTTTTGAAGAGTTATTTTTCAACAAAAATGTCAAAACAGCCATAACTGTTGCTCAGGCTCGTGGCGTTGAAGTTTTATCTGCAAAAAATAGTGGTGCAGGTTTATATGAGTACACACCACTTCAAGTTAAACAAGCTCTTGTGGGTTATGGAAGAGCTACAAAGATACAAGTTCAAGAAATGGTTAAGATGATTTTAAATTTAAAAGAAGTTCCAAAGCCTGATGATGTGGCTGACGCACTAGCTGTTGCCATTACTCATGGTAGTTCCATTAAGTTTAAAGAAAGTTTTAGGATGATATAATGATAGAATTTTTAAAGGGAAGAGTACACTCAACTGACAGAGGTTATTTAGTCCTTGAAGCCAATGGAATTGGTTATATAGTAAATATGATTTCGAGAGAGCTTCATACTTTTTATAAAAATGAAGAAGTTTTTATAAATATTCGACTTGTCCTTAGAGAAGATGCTGCAACTTTATATGGTTTTAAAGACAGTGAAACTAGAAATGCCTTTGATTTATTGACAAGTGTAACAGGAATAGGACCTAAGCTTGCCATGGGAATATTAGAGGGAGACGATGTTTCTAATATTGCAAAATACATATTGTCAAAGGATGAAAAGTCCCTTACGAAGCTCCCAGGTGTTGGCAAAAAAACTGCACAGAGAATTATTCTTGAGTTAAAAGATAAGGTTGAAAAATTAAACCTAGATTTAGATTTTGCCACAGAAGAAACTCCTCTATTTGATGAAAATGATGATTCAGCAGTTGAGGCACTTATCTCCTTGGGTTATAATGTATATGACGCAAAAAAATCACTGGAAAAAATTGATGCTTCATTAGATATATCCGAGCGCATTAGAGAAGCATTGAAATTAATGGGTTGATATAATGGATAAAAATAGATTAGTAGAGCCAGCCTTTATAGATGGCGATACAAAAGAAATTAGCCTTAGACCAAAGTGGTTAAGTGAATATATAGGTCAAGAAAAAGTTGTAGATAATTTAAAAATTTTTATTGAAGCCGCAAAAAACAGATCTGAACCACTTGATCACACTCTCTTAAGTGGACCACCTGGTCTTGGTAAAACAACTTTAGCTGGAATTATTGCCAATGAAATGGGAGTAAACTTAAAAGTCACATCTGGTCCGGCAATAGAAAAGCAAGGGGATCTTGCCAGCATACTTACAAATTTAAATAATGATGATGTCCTATTTATAGATGAAATTCACAGACTAAATAAATCTGTAGAGGAAATTCTTTATCCTGCAATGGAAGATCATGCTCTTGATATAATTATAGGAAAGGGACCTTCTGCTAGATCCATTAGACTGGACCTAGCGCCCTTTACACTAATAGGTGCTACTACAAGAGCAGGTATGCTTACATCACCTCTTAGAGATAGATTTGGTGTGATGTTAAAATTAGACTTATATGACACAAAATCTTTAGTAGAAATTATTATGAGATCTGCAAAGATTTTAAATATACCAATAGAAGAAGAAGGAGCAATGGAAATTGCTAGGAGGTCTCGTGGGACCCCTAGAATTGCCAATAGACTTTTAAAGAGAGTCAGGGATTACGCTGAAGTCAAAGAAGAGGGTGTAATAACTACAAAAGTGGCAATTAAGGGTTTAAACCTCTTAGAGATTGACAAATATGGACTTGATAATATTGACAGAAGAATAATTCTTACTATGATTGAAAAGTTCTATGGTAGACCTGTGGGTATTGACGCCATATCTGCTGCTATTGGGGAAGACAAGGGAACAGTAGAAGATGTATATGAACCTTATTTAATGCAAATAGGTTTTATTATGAGAACGCCTAGAGGAAGAGTTGCTACAAAAAGGGCTTATGACCATTTTGGAATCGAATACAAGGGTGATTGATATGAAAAAAATTTTATTGTTAGCCATATTTTTAATCTTATTGCCAACTAGCATTTTCGCAAAGGAAAGTTACGACAGAATTGATATTAAAGTTGGAAAATCTGTAAATGCGAAGGAAAATTTAAAGTTAAAATCTAAGAGCAATTTAAATATTATTACTTCAGATAATCAAGTTATAAATAGTACAAATAACAAGGAAATTGAAGTAATGTTTGATGGAAAAAATATCAATGTAAAAGGTAAAAATTTTAAACTTGCAAATTTTCCACAAGATGGTGCTTTTTTAATTAATTCTGATTCTCCAATATATGTGGATAAAATTAAGAGAAATTACAGAGGTTCCATTTCCTTTAGAGTTAATAATGGAAAACTAGACATAATAAACAATGTTCAATTAGACGATTATTTAAGAGGCGTTTTGCCTAAGGAAATGAGTCCAGAATTTCCGATGGAATCCCTAAAGGCACAAGCTCTTTGTTCTAGGTCCTTTGCTATAAATAATTTCAACAAATATACAAAAAAAGGATATAACTTAGATGACACAACAAATTCACAGGTTTATTATGGAAAAGATGTGGAAGAAAAATCTACTGATAAGGCTGTAGAAACTACTTTGGGAGAAGTCATTAAGTATGATGGAAAAATTGCAGAGACAATTTTCTGTGCTTCTTCTGGCGGATACACAGTTTCCTCAGCAGATGCCTGGGGTGGAAATGCTGTTCCATACTTAATTTCAAAGGAAGATCCTTATTCAACTCACCCTTGGGAATACACACTAAAGGACAGTGACTTGAAAAAATTAAATTTAAGCGATGTTTTTGGCGTAAATTTAGATTCTATGAATACTTCAAATAGAGTTAATAGCATAAGTTTTAGCACTTCTAAGGGCGATATAACTATGAAAGCCAAGGACTTTAGACAAAAAATTGGCAATACAAGAATTAAATCAACACTATTTGATATAGCGTGTGATAACAATAAAATAGTTGTCAAGGGAAAAGGCTATGGACATGGCGTTGGCATGAGCCAATATGGTGCTGTTGAAATGGCAAAAAAAGGAAATAACTATAAAGATATAATTGGATTTTATTTCCCTGGCACAAATATCGAAAAAATAAAATAACAGAAAGGCAAAAATGAAAACAAAGGATTTTTATTACGACTTACCAAAGGAATTGATAGCACAACACCCAACAGAAAAAAGAGATCATTCCAGACTCCTTGTATTGGACAAAAGGACTGGGGAAATGGAGCACAAACATTTTTATGACATCATAGATTATCTGAAAGAAGGGGATGTGCTAGTATTAAATGACACCAAGGTAATGCCTGCACGAATTTTTGGACATAGAGAAGGAAAGGAAGAAAAAATTGAATTTCTTCTTTTAAATCACAAGGGTGACACCTGGGAATGTTTATCTAAACCAGGAAGAAAAGCACAAATAGGCACTAAAATAATTTTTAGTGACAAATTATCTGCTGAAGTAGTTGATATTTCAAAAGATGGCTCAAGATTTTTAAAATTTGAATATGAAGGAATTTTTGAAGAAATATTAGATGAACTTGGAGAAATGCCACTACCACCTTATATTACTGAAAAGTTAGAAGATAAAAATAGATACCAAACTGTATATGCAAGGGAAGAAGGTTCAGCTGCTGCACCAACAGCAGGTCTTCACTTTACACAGGAACTTCTTCAAAAAGTAAAGGACAAGGGCGTTGAAATTTGCTACATCACACTTCATGTTGGCATTGGAACTTTTAGACCAGTTAAAGTTGAAAATATTGATGAACATGAAATGCACTCCGAATTTTACATCATGACAAAAGAAGTTGCAGATAAAATTAATGCTGCAAAGGATAGAGGAAGTAGAGTAATTGCTGTTGGAACTACAAGTGTAAGAACTGTTGAATCCATTGCAGATGAAAGTGGAAGAGTTTGTGAAAAAAGTGGATTTACAAATATATTTATTTATCCACCCTACAAGTTTAAGTGCATAGATGCTCTTATAACTAATTTTCACTTGCCAGAGTCAACACTTTTAATGCTAGTGTCCTCACTTTCAACAAGAGAAATTATTTTAAAGGCATACAAGGAAGCTGTAAAAGAAAAATATAGGTTTTTCAGCTTTGGCGATGCAATGTTTATAAGGTAGGTTTTATGTTTAAATTTGAACTATTAAAAACTGCTAAGGATTCAAAGGCTAGACTTGGCAAAATTACAACTAATCATGGAGAAATAGAGACACCAATATTTATGCCAGTGGGCACAAGAGCAACAGTAAAGACTATGACTCCTGATGAGCTAAAAAAAATAGGCTCACAAATTATTCTTTCGAATACTTATCATTTATTTTTAAGACCAGGAACTGATATCATAGAAAAAGCTGGCGGACTTCACAATTTTATGAATTGGGACAAGCCAATTCTTACAGATTCAGGCGGATTTCAAGTTTTTTCTCTATCAGATAACAGAAAAATAACTGAAGAAGGAGTTCACTTTAGAAGTCACATAGATGGCAGTAAAATGTTTATTTCACCAGAAAAATCTATTGATATTCAAAATGTTTTGGGCTCTGATATTATGATGGCTTTTGACGAATGTGCACCCTATCCTGCAAGTCATGAATATATTGACAATTCCATGAGAAGAACTCTTAGATGGGCAGAAAGATGTAAAGAACATCACAAAAATATAGACAAGCAAACACTTTTTGGAATAATTCAAGGTGGTATGTATAAAGATTTAAGGGAAATTTCAGCAAAAGAAATGGTTGATATGGACTTCAAGGGTTATTCTATTGGAGGTCTATCAGTTGGTGAGCCTCTTGATTTAATGAATGATATTTTGGATTACACTACAGACTTTATGCCAGAAAATAAACCAAGATATTTAATGGGAGTTGGCAGCCCCGACTATTTATTTGAAGCTGTGGAAAGAGGCGTGGATATGGCAGACTGCGTTCTTCCAACTAGGATAGCAAGAAACGGAACTGTCTTAACTCATAAGGGAAGAATTGCCATAAAGAATGCTCTCTATAAAGAAGACTTTTCATCTCTTGACGAAGATTGCGACTGTTATACTTGTAGGAATTTCTCCAAGGCTTATATAAGGCATTTATTTAATGTTGATGAAATACTTGGAATGAGACTTGCTACAATACACAATTTATATTTCTTATTGGATATGATGAAAAACATAAGAGAGTCTATCAAGGGCGATTATTTCTTAGAATATAAAAATGATTTCTACAAAAAATATGGTTATAAATAATTTCTTGTTAAGTCATGGGATTAAATGTATAATATAATTATTAATAATAAACAAGAAAGGAGTTAATAATGGATCAAAACACAATGTTAAACTTTATTCCTTTAATATTGATGTTTGTTGTTTTTTATTTTTTAATAATAAGACCACAAAAGAAAAAAGCAAATGAAGTAAACGAAATGCGCGAAAACTTAAAAGTGGGCGATAAAATAATAACAATCGGTGGAATAATTGGTAAAATTATTCTTGTAAAGGAAGACTACTTAGTTATTGAAACTTCATCAGACAATACAAAAATTGAAATAATGAAGTGGGGAATTAACGGTACTTACAAAAAGAATACTGAACTTAAAGACTCAGAAGAAGAATAGGAGATACTATGAAACATATAAAGACACTTACAAAGAAAAATCTAAAAAAAACTTATGAAAAAGGCGGATGTGGTGAATGCCAAACATCTTGTCAATCAGCTTGCAAGACTAGCTGCACAGTTGGAAATCAAAAATGCGAAAATTCTGAAAACTAAGGCAAGGGAAACCTTGCTTTTATTTTTGTTAAGGGATGTAAAGGAGTAAAGATGGTAGAAAGAATTCACAAATTTTATTTAAACGATAGATACATTGTCCTTGATATTGCCAGCGGATCAGTTCATGTTGTTGAAAAAATTGTTTATGAAATGATTGATGATTATGAAAAATTATCAAAAGAAGAAATTATAGATAAATTTTCAAAACTTTATAATAAAGAAGATGCTATTGAAGCCTATGAAGAAATAGATTATTTAACTAAGGAAGGTCTATTATTTTCTGAAGATGAACATTTTAAACTTCCAAAGTATAATCCAGAAAATGTTGTTAAAGCTCTTTGCCTTCATGTTGCTCACGATTGTAATTTGAGATGTAAGTATTGTTTTGCTTCTCAAGGAGACTTCAAGGGCGACAGGAGTTTAATGTCCTTTGAAACTGGAAAGAAGGCCTTAGACTTTATTTTAAAAAATTCTGGAAATAGAAAAAATCTTGAAGTTGACTTCTTTGGTGGCGAGCCTTTAATGAATTTTGACCTTGTAAAGAAACTTGTTGCCTATGGAAGAGAAGAAGAAAAGAAATATGATAAGCACTTTAGATTTACAATTACAACTAATGGAATGCTTTTAAATAAAGAAATTGAAGACTTTATCAACGAAAACATGGACAATGTTGTTCTTTCTATTGACGGAAGAAAAGAAATCAACGATGAGATGCGCCCAACAATAAATGGCAAGGGCTCCTATGATGTAATAGTTCCAAAATTTAAAGAACTAATCGACAAGAGAGGCGACAAGGATTACTTTATTAGAGGAACTTTTACAAATGAAAATTTAGATTTCTCTGAAGACTTAAAGGATTTTTATTCTCACGGCTTTAAAAAGACTTCCATTGAGCCAGTTGTAACTGATGAAAGAGAGCCTTATGCCATTAGAGAAGAACATTTAGATAAAATTTTAAGTGAATATGAAAAGATGAGCAAAGACTACATTGAAATAAGAAAAAAGGACAAGGACTTTTCTTTCTTCCACTTTATAATCGACTTATCACAAGGACCTTGCATAGTAAAGAGAACTGTTGGCTGTGGTGCAGGATCTGAATATGTAGCAATAACACCTCAAGGAGAAATTTATCCTTGCCACCAATTTGTTGGCGAAGAAGAATTTTTACTTGGAAATGTTGACGACGGAATTTTAAATACTGAACTTAGAGACAAATTTAAAAATTCCAATGTCTACACTAACGAAGACTGTCCATCCTGCTGGGCAAGATACTATTGCTCAGGCGGATGCCATGCCAATGCTTATTACAGCAACAAGGACATCAGTAAACCTTATAAGGTTGGCTGTGCCATGGAAAAGAAAAGAATTGAATGTGCAATTTCAGTTTTAGCAAATGAAGAATAATTTTAAAATTTATGAACCCTGAGGGGCTCTTAATTAGGGATTTATTTCC
>NZ_KV804686.1:0-36281 GCF_001811425.1 Peptoniphilus sp. HMSC062D09
TTTTCTCTGTCCCTATAAGGTTAATCCTTTAGGGTCTGTTACTACATAGGAAGAGTGCATTTGCATTAGATTTGGCTTTACATAAAATCTTGTCTTACCTGATCCAGAACCACCAATCACTAACACATTTTTATTTCTAGCGTATTTAGGGTTTTTAGGTCTTGAATTCATTGTTAGTCTTTCGGTATTAGTTATGAGAACATTGTTTTCAAACTTAGGGTCTATATATGGAGCAATATCCTTACTTTCTCCCCATCTTGCAGATCCATACTCTTTACCTTGCCTATATTTCTTTTTGTTTTTACCTTTGCTATAAACAATTAGCTTAACAAGACCAGCAACTGAAACACCTACTAACAAATCCCTTGGATTAATACTTGGTATATAAGATAAAGTTCCTATATCAGAAATTCCCACCATTATTCTATCAATAATATCTCCTCCTACATAAGAATTGATGTGCTTAGAAAAGATATTTCCAATGTAGAAAAAGGATAAATAAGGAATGTTTGATAATATAAATTTCTTTGGGTTGTCTATTTTAATTAAGTTTTTAATATCAGAAAGAATGGCTTCTAATATCTTATTCATCGTAGAAACCTTCACTATCTAATAAAATTAGTAGGTAGTGTCTTCCCTTTGGTGTTATAAATGTTTGTATTCCTACAAGTGTACCTAGTGGATCAACCCATTCTTTTACTTCAAAATATCCATTATTCTTATCTGCATAAGGTAAGAGTTTCTTTTTCTTATCTCTATAAATTAATCCCTTATCCATTAAAAAACTTATAAACTGATTTTGTGGTATTCCTAACTCTTTGGCAGTATTTCTAAAGTTTGTAAGTAGATTATAATCTACTAATTTGTCATAATAATCTGCCTTTGGTCTTAATTCTTCAATCTCTTCTTCTCTTTCGGCAATAATTCTATTGGCTACAAGAATTGCATCTGCAAGTAGCTCTTCATTAGTTTTCTTTTCTTGCCCTACTATATATCCTCCATTCTTTCTAATACTTGGTAAGACCTCTCTAGTTACCCAAGCCTTGAATATTTTTGCTTGTGGTAGTTTTGATGAGAGGATAAGTGAATACAAACCTGATTCGTTAATTATTGAAATATTCTGTATTCCTCCAGGGGTGTTCCATTTCGTTACACCCTTATCTTCTTCATTTACATGGTCATAAACAGCTTTTCTTGGATTGACATATCCGAGCATAGTTGCTACTTCATTTGCTATAAAGAAAAACTCACCGTCTTTTTCTATAACAGTGAGTTTCCCAAAATTCTTATTTTCAAATGTTTTTAAATTACTTATCATAAGCTTTGCTCCTTATGTTTATTTTTAACTTTATCTTTACTAATGGTATCCTTAGCCATATCTTTAAACTTATTTATAGTCTTCGTTATTGAATCTTTCCTATCGGCCTTTCTTTCAGAAGCCTTAACTGCTTTTTTGAAGGCATGTTCCATTACTTTTATATCCTTAGATTGAAAAAACACAGAGTGGTTACCAGTTTCCTTATCTTTCATAACAGAAAACTTCACTCCGTGTTTATTTAAAATTTTCTTTAGTTCTTTTAACTCAGGATCTTTTAGGTTAATTTCTTCTAACTGTCCCTTTTTAACCATATCCTTTAGTTTTACTTCTTCTCCGTTATTTTTTATTACATTTTTCAAGCCTCCTTGTTCTTCTATTTGCTTGTGTACTTTCTTTAAGGCATCAAGAATTGCTTTACTTGTTGCTTTTGCAAGCCTTACTTCAAGGTTAAGGCTCGATCTTGATACTTCTTCATTAATCATCTATTCCACCTCCATATAAAAGTAACTCTTTGTATTTTCTTAACTTCTCTTGATGGATTTTTCTTCTAAAATCTTCTCCCGTAACTTTAACTGGTATTGTCATTTCAAGTATTCTTGAATATATCCTCTGATACTCAAGATCAATATTAGGATTCTGAATAATTTCCAATGATAAGTTTGTAGTAAAAATTGTCGGCCTACCCTTTAAGTATCTTGAATTTATAATGTTATATACTTGTTCTCTTGCATAAGATGTATCCCTTTCAATTCCGAGGTCATCTAGGATTAACAAAGGAATATTAGATAGGTTATCTATAATTTCATTTGAATCAACCTTAAATGCAGATTTTTGTATTTGGTTTATAACCTGAGATAAATTCATAATCTTAACTTTAACTTGTTTTCTTTCAATTAATTCATTTGCAATTGAACAAGCAAGATAAGTCTTTCCACTACCAACATCTCCATAAAATAAAAGTCCAACATTGTCTTCCTTCATTTGTTCAAAACTTTTAGCATAATTGTAAGCAACCTTGTAAGCTTGACCTTTTTCATTTAAGTATTTCTCAAAATTATATTGGTGTTGGAGTGGCGATGAAAAACAATCTCTTTTTAGCGATGATATTCTCGTTAATATTTCTCTTTCTGCATTCTCCTTATCTCTTTTTATTTCACATTCACATTTAATTCTTGGAATAAACTTTGTAAATCCAAGGTCAACTAATTCTCCATCGACTCTTTTACCACATACCTTACAATAGATATGTCCATTTCTTTCAATATCATTTTCTCTTAATACAAAATCTTCTAAGTTCTTCATAAACTCTCTCCTATATCGTAATTCATTTTTCTTGTTGATTTGTCATTCATGCTTTTCGCCTGATCATTAAGATACCAGTTAATTATTGTTGCCTTGTGATCTTGATACACTCTGTTATTTGCTTTCATGTAAGACGACAATCTATCAATGTATTCATTAATTCTACTTCCTAACTCATTTGTTAAGTCCTTGTATTCTTCATCAGTCAAAAATATATTTTTATATATTCCATAAGATTTTTGCCCTTTACTAAAATCATTATTTCTTAACTTATTATTACTAATATTATTATAGTTACCTTCCGATTTTCGAAAATCTTGACTTTCGATATTCGAATCTCTTGAATTTCGATTATCGAACTTCTGGAATTTTGTTTTTCGAACTTCTTGATTTTTTAATTCCATATTATTAAATATGCTCATAAAGTCTTTAACATAAATTCTGTTAGGCTTTCCAAGTCCTTGTCTTTTCTTTTCAATCAGTCCTATCCCTGACTTAATATCAAGTTCAGCTATTAATTTATTTGCTTTTTCACTCGCACAATTAAATTGATCTTTTATATTTTCAATTGTGTAGTAAATAAAGACTTTTCCATCTTCATCTATCCAGCCATTTTTATATGAAAGACCCATTCGATTAAGCATATATGAATACAAAACTTTAGCTTCAATAGAAATGCTCTCAAAAATCTCATCTTCCATTAATACCATAGGTAACCTAATGAAGTTATACATTTCAGATTGCCTATTATAAAAATAATCAAAATTCATCCCTACCTCCTTTCTTTGAAATAAAAAAAGACGACAGAATTATTACTTTCTATCGTCTACGATTGTCTAATATTTATTTTTCTTCAAATTGATTTTATTGTATAGTTTAATAATTCTAATAATCCAATAACATATATACCTAATTTAGGTAATCCAAATGGACTAAATAAAAATGCTAATATTAGTGCTTCAATTACAATTTGCTTGTCTCCTTGAAATATGCTAGCTAATCCAATTATAAAAATTAAAGTAGAAACTACGCTTAACAACGCAGTACTCAAACTTAATATGAAGGTTAAAAAAACTATGAGCAAACCCAACACTAATCTTATCGGTAATAAAATTATTCTAATTATCCATCTCATACATACCCCTAAAAATTAAACTGGGATTCATAACAAACCCCAGTTTCATAATTAGCGTGTCCTTTAATATAATTTTGATCCTGCTGGAATATTATCATCCAACATTATTAAGTTAAGTTTTTCTTCTCCGTCGTACTCACAAATTGCAGATATAATCATACCTTCTGAGTCGATTCCCATCATCTTACGTGGAGGAAGATTACAAATTGCAAGCAGTGTCTTTCCAATTAAAGACTCCGCACTGTAATATTCCTTAATACCAGATAAAATAACTCTTTCTTTTTCAGAACCATCATCTAATGTAAATTTCAAAAGTTTTTTTGACTTAGGAACTTCTTCGCAGTTTTTGACTTTTACAACTCTAAAATCAGATTTTGAGAATGTATCAAAATCAACCATATCTTCAAATAGTGGTTCAACTTTTACTTTTGAAAAGTCGATTTTTTCTGTCGTAAGTTTGTCGTAAGTTTCGTAAGTTTCTTTTGACGAATCCCCATTTTCTGCCTTTTCTAAGCCTATTGGCTTCATTGTTGGGAATAATAGTACATCTCTAATAGATGGTTGGTCTGTCAAAAGTACAATCATTCTGTCAACGCCAATTCCAAGTCCACCTGTTGGTGGAAGGCCTACTTCAATTGCATTGATGAAGTCTGAATCCATTGGGTGAGCTTCATCATCGCCTGCTTCTTTTTCAGCAACTTGTGCTTCAAATCTTTCTCTTTGATCGATTGGGTCATTAAGTTCAGAGAAGGCGTTAGCAAATTCCCAAGTGTTGATGAAGGCTTCAAATCTTTGTGTAAGTCTTGGGTCCTCTGGATTTCTCTTTGCAAGTGGAGAAACTTCTACTGGGTGACCAATTACAAAAGTTGGTTCAACTAGGTGTTCTTCGCAGAATTCTTCAAACATTTCTGAAAGAATTTTGCCCCAAGTGTCGTGGTCAGAAATTTCTAGTCCCTTTTCTCTTGCAATTTCTCTAGCCTTTTCATCTGTGTCGATTTCGTTAAAGTCTACATCAGCGTATTTTTTAACTGCATCAATCATGGTGATTCTCTTCCAAGGTGCCTTTAATGAAATTTCTGTGCCTTGGTAATTTATTGTGTCAGTTCCAAGAACTTCAAGAGCTACATATTCGAATAAGTTTTCAGTTATTCTCATCATTTCTTCGTAGTCAACATAGGCTTGGTAAAGTTCAATATTTGTAAATTCAGGATTGTGCTTAGGGTCCATTCCTTCGTTTCTAAACATCTTGCCCATTTCATAAACTTTTTCAAATCCACCTACGATTAATCTCTTTAAGAAAAGTTCGTTGGCAATTCTAAGTTGCATGTCAATGTCAAGAGTGTTGTGGTGAGTGTAGAAAGGTCTTGCATTTGCTCCACCTGCTACTGTGCCAAGGATTGGTGTTTCGACTTCCAAGAAGCCTTTATTGTCTAAAAATTCTCTAATTTTTTTGATAATTTGATTTCTTTTTATAAATACATCTTTAACTTCAGGATTTACAATTAAATCAACATATCTTTGTCTGTATCTTAGGTCTGGGTCCTTTAATCCGTGGAATTTTTCTGGAAGAATTTGAAGTGATTTTGAAAGTAGAGTGAGATCTGTTGCACGAACTGTGATTTCGCCAGCTTCTGTCTTAAATACAACTCCCTTTACTCCAACTATGTCTCCAATGTCAAGGCCCTTAACTTCTTCGTACTTATCTTCAAGGACATCCTTTCTTGCAAAAACTTGAATAGTTCCCAAGGCATCTCTCACATCTAAGAAACAAATTTTGCCGTGGCGTCTCTTGCTCATTACACGACCAGCTATGGAAACTTCTCTCTCCTCATCTTCCTTAAATTCTTCTTTGATGTCCTTGGAGCGAGCAGTTACGTCGTAGGATTCATTGACAAAGGGATCTTTCCTTCATTCCTCAATTCGTCAAGCTTTTGTCTCTTTAACAAAAGCATTTCATTTAGATTTGCATCTTCTGTTTTTTTCACAAATTGCCTCCTAAATAGTTATTCCGCAAATTTCGTATTTAATAATTCCGTCTGGAACTTCAACTTCCACTACATCGCCAACGCGATTGCCAATAAGTCTTGAGCCAACTGGTGATTCGTTAGAAATTTTTCCTTCTAGTGGATCTGCTTCTGCTGAACCAACAATTGTGTATTCGTCTTCTTCCATAGTTTCAAGTTCTCTTACCTTTACGCTGGAACCAATGTTAACTACATCTGTATTTAAATCTTTTTCATCAATTATCTTTGCATTACGAACCATCATTTCAAGTTTTGCGATTCTCTCTTCAACTTGTGCTTGTTCGTTTTTAGCTTCGTCGTATTCAGAGTTTTCAGAAAGGTCGCCATAACCTAGGGCAACTTTAATTCTCTCAGAAACTTCCTTTCTTCTAACTGTTTTTAAATACTCGATTTCATTTTCAATTTTTTCTAGACCTTCCGGTGTGAAAAATATATCTTTTTCCAAAATTCTCTCTCCTCAATATATAAAAAATAAGGCGTCAGCCGCCCTTTACAAAACCTTTTAATCTAGGCTATTATAGTCGAAACTTCTCTTTATGTCAAGATTTTAAAGTTTTTCCATGATTTTTTCATAAAATTTCTTAAAAAAATAAAAACTCCGCACTTTTATGCAGAGTTTAAAATCTATTTTAGTCCAAAGTTTCAATATAAGCTCTGATAAGATTAATTATCTCATCCTTGTCCTTTAGTGTGTTTAATTTATTTCTAACTTCCTTGGAGTCCTTCATGCCCTTAAAATAATTTGCGTAGACCTTTCGCATTTCAAGGATGCCAAGTTTTTCTCCCCTGTAAGATATTTTTCTCTCAAGCTCATCTATCATTAAAAGAAGTTTTTCTCTGTCACTTGGCTTATAGTAGGAGCCAGTTTTTATGAGCTCTTCAATTTGATTAAAGATGTAGGGGTTTCCCACTGCTCCTCTGCCTATTGCTATGCCGTCAACCTTGGAATAATTTATTTTTTCTAAGGCATCTTCAGGGCTAGCTATGTCGCCATTTCCAATTACGGGAATTTTTACATTTTCCTTGACAGACTTAATAAAGTCCCAGTCAGCCTTTCCTGTGTAATATTCTTCTCTTGTCCTTCCATGGACTGTGACAAAACTTGCCCCTGCTGCCTCAATATTTTTTATTGCCTTCATGGAAGAAATTCCACCAATTCCCTTTCTCACTTTTACAGAAACTGGCTTTTTTGAATTTTCTACAACAGCTTTTACTATGTCATAAACAAGTGAAGGGTCCCTTAAAAGATAGGAGCCTGAATTATTTTTTACAATTTTTGGTGCAGGACAGCCCATATTTATGTCAACATAAGAAAAATTATAGTCATTTAAAATGCTGGCAGCTTCCCCCATAATTTTTGGATCAGACCCAAAAATTTGCACAGAAACTTTTTTCTCCTTGGGAGAAATTTCTAAAAGGTCTAGGGTCTTTTTGTTTTCATAGACGAGAGCCATGGCTGAAACCATTTCTGTTACAGTTAAGTCTGCTCCCTTTTCTGTTGCCACTTCCCTAAAGGCTATGTCAGTGTAGCCTGCCATTGGTGCTAAAATTTTTAACACAAAATCACTCTCAATCTATTTTGCTATTTTTTTCAAATATAATTTTTAGCCCTTCAAGAGTTAAAAATTTGTTGATTATAAAATTATATTTTGAATCACTTGTTAACATCGTGGAGAAACCACCAGTGGAAATAATATTAGTATCTTCTTCCTTCCAATTTAGTTCCTTTAAAAGTTTATCTACAATTCCATCAATCATTGCAGTGTAACCGTAATAGAGACCAGATTGCATTGCTCCAACTGTGTTAGATTGAATAACTTTTTCTGGCGCAATAATTTCAATTTTTGGAAGTTTTGAAGTCATCATAAAAAGTGCTTCAGCAGAAATTCCAATACCTGGCATAATTAAACCGCCAAGGTAATTTTTTTCCTCGTCAACTATACAAAAAGTCATTGCCGTTCCTATGTCAACTATAATGGATTTTTTGCCATAAATTTCTAGTGCGCCAACAGCATTTACAATTCTATCGGCACCAACCTCCTTGGGATTGTCGTACTTTATATTAAGTCCCAAGTCTAGGTCTGCACTTACAATCATTGGGTTCTTATTAAAATATTTTCTAACCATAGAAGGAAGTGTGTGCATAAGGTTTGGCACAACGGAAGAAATTATAACATTTTCAATATCTTGCGGATCAATATTGGCATGAGTTAGTGTATTTATAAAAATAAGACCGTACTCATCTGATGTTCTAGTCTTCACAGTGGAAGTCCTAAAATCATTTACAAGCTCATCCCCCTTATAAACGCCCCAAGTTATGGAAGTATTTCCTACATCTATTACTAATAACATTTTTACACCTCATTTAACAAATTGTTTTCATTATATATTTAATAATCTTCACTTTCAACTAATTATTTACCCAATATTTATAATTAATCAATTTATTTTAAATGCGAAAAAATTTTGCGTTAACCTTATTGACAAAAGAGTAAACATTGTGTACTATATCTTTCGGAGGTTAATGATGAAAATTAAAACAAAAGACATAACAAAAATTGCACTTTTAGTTGCACTTATAGCAGTGGGAGCTTTTATCTCCATTCCAATTGGACCTGTTCCCTTTACTTTACAAAACTTTTTTGTATTTATGACTGGACTTTTACTTACACCCTTTTATGCAGGACTTACCGTTTTCATTTATGTCCTACTTGGCTTAATAGGCGTGCCAATTTTTGCAGGCTTCACTGGAGGCTTCCAAACCTTTTTAAAACCAAGTTTTGGATTTTTAATTGCCTTTATAATAGGTGCAGCTTTTATTTCTAAATTTGCTCACGGAGAAAAAAACTTTGGCAAAATTATGATCGTACTTGTTTTAGCAGAAGTTATTTTCTACGCAATAGGTCTTCCTTACATGTATTACATCTTAAATAATGTAATGGGAAACCCTATGGACATATCCAAGGTCTTTTCCATTGGCATGATTCCTTTTATCATACCTGATATGGCAAAGGCAGTAGTGGCAGCAATAATTTCCCCAAGAATTTTAAAAGCTATGAATAACTAGGCTTTTAAAGATCAAAGAGTTTATAATTAATAGAATAATTTATGTTAAAGTCTCGCCAATGTGCGGGATTTTTTCATATCTACTTATAGTTATATGATAAAAATTCTGTTATAATATCAAGATAGGAGGTTGTTATGAAAGATTCCAAAAACAATAAAGCTCGTGGAATAATAAAATTTTCAAGCCTAATAAAAATACTCATACTAATAGTTGTTGCTGCAATAATCATTTTAGGTTCAATGGTCACTGCTATTGTACTTGGTATTTTTAAAAAAGCTCCCCTAATAGAACCCACAGAATACAGAGCTCAGCTCTCTGAAACTTCTAGGATCTATACCAATGATGGAAAACTTATTGAGACTTTAGTCTCTGATGAGTTTAGTGAATTTGTTCCCTACGAGGATATACCAAAAAATTTATTAAATGCCATTGTGGCAATAGAAGACGAAAGATTTTTTGAACACAGTGGAGTTGACTATAGAAGAGTCGTTGGTGCTCTTGTCCATGACATAAAGACAAGGTCTTTTGACCAAGGTGCATCAACTATTACTATGCAGCTTGCCAAGAACTTGTACACATCTTTTTCAAAGAGCGTGGTTAGAAAAATCACAGACATCTACTATTCCTACCAAATAGAAGAAAAACTGTCAAAAGAGCAGATACTTGAGGCATACTTAAACTCTGCAGGCTTCTCTAAGGGTACAGTGGGCGTCCAAGCCGCTGCAAAAACTTTTTTCAACAAGGATGTATCTGAACTTGACCTTGCTGAGTGTGCACTCTTAGCAGGCGTTACAAACTTGCCAGAAAAGTACACTCCCTACAATACTCAAGAGATAAATGAAGATGATGACCTTGGCAATATTGAAATAGTTTTACTGCCAAAAAATGAAGGATCAGAGCCAAACTCTGACAAAATTATTGAAATTTCAAAAAATTTAAATGAACTTGGACAAATAGATAACTTTGAACTTATACAAATAGAAAATAATTTAGTGGTGCCAGTAAAGGCTGTCTTCAACGAAACTTCTCAAGAGAGACAAAAATTAGTTTTAAAGAAAATGGCTGAGCAAGGTCTTATTACTAATGAAGAATATGAAAATGCCTTAAATGAAAAAATTAACATCGACATAGGCTCTCGTAAAGAAAGTGGAATTTCATCTTTCTACACAGATGTTGTGCAAAAAAATACTATTAAGATTTTGATGAACTCTGGCTACACAAAGGAAGAAGCCACAAATAAATTATTTAATGGCGGACTAAAAATTTACACACCAATGGACATTGACATGCAAAGGACCCTAGAACAAGTTGTATCAAATCCTAAATATTATTATGGCACTTTCACAGAAAAAAATGGAATAATACAACCACAAGTTGCCTCTGTTATCATCGACCAAAAAACTCACGAAGTTAAGGCCCTTGTTGGCGGTAGAAATGTAAGTGGTGGCAGACTTTTAAATAGGGCTTTAGTTCCAAGGCAACCTGGATCTTCTATTAAGCCAATTTCAGTTTATCTAACTGCCTTTAACAATGGAGCCACTGCTGGTGATGTCTACCTTGACGCAAAGATGCCAGAAAAATTATTTGGTCACTCACCTAAAAATGCTGGCAGCTATTACCAAGGTTGGACTACAATAAGAAATCTTCTTCGTCAATCATCAAATGTTGGTGCTTATCAAGTTGCCAGAGATATTTCTGCTGACAAAGAAGCAAAGGCAAATAAAAATTCAACTTATTCAAAGGTCTACAATGACGAAGAGTCGATTAATAAGATGATTGACACCTTAAAATCTATTGGAGTCAGCACAATTGTAGAGAAAAAGGACAATCCAACTTGGAATGACATGGACTATGCTCCTCTTACTCTTGGCGGCATGAGCTATGGCATTAGTCCTTTCGAAATGGCTGGAGCCTTCACAACTCTTGCCAACGAGGGAAAATATGCAAACCCTTATGTAATTACAAGGATTGAAACTAACACTGGAGATATTATCTATCAAGTTGACCCTAAGGAAAAAGAGATAACTTCTCCACAAAATGCTTATATTTTGACAGATATGTTAAAAGATGTCGTTAGACGTGGTACTGGTCGCAACGCTTCCTTTGCAGGACAAGACATAGCTGGTAAAACTGGTACAACTACTGACAAGAAGGATGTTTGGTTTGTTGGTTACACTCCTTACTACACTTGCTCTGTTTGGATAGGCAACGACAAGCATCAAAAGCTTGCCTTTGGTTCAACTCAATCTGCCTACCTTTGGAAGCAAATTATGAAAGCTGTTCACGAAGACTTGGACAAAAAAGAATTTGAAGAACCAGATGGAATCTTCACTAAATATGTAAATGGAAGGCGTGAACTACTAGCTGACGGAACTAAGCCACACTATACTAATAAGTTAGGTTGGTATAGAGATTCCGATGATGAAGAAAAGAAGAAGGACAAAAACAAGAATAATAACAACAACAATGACAATGGCAATAAAAAGAAGTCCTCAGGTGAAAATGGTGGCAAGAAAAAATCTCATTCAAAAGAATCAATTTTAAATGAAGATACAAATGAAAATTAAGCTTAAGAAACTGGAGTAAAGCTCCAGTTTTTTATTGCCCTTTATTAATTTATTTAGGATTTCCTAGGTGACTTACATGAAAAACTGCTAAAGAAAAATCTCTAGCAGTTTTAATAAAATTTTTAAATTGTCTTAGCTTAAGATTTTTATCCAAAGAAAAAAGCCCCTAGGGGCTTTTAATGAATTTATTCAGAATCCTTCTCTTCTTCTTTGTCTTCTCTGTCTTCACTGACTTCTTTATCTTTCTTTTCACTTTCCTTTTTGCTAATTATTTGTCGAGCTTCTTCAGAAAGATCAGTGACCTTTATGGAGTCGTCAATGTCTATAGACTCTTCTTCCAATTTTTCTCCATTAAATATCCTTTCAAAGTCCTTGGCATAAATAGTTTCCTTTTCCAAAAGTGCATCAGAAAGTGCCAAAAGCTTATCTAGGTTGTCGCTTAAAAGTTCCTTACACTTTGAGTAGCCTTCATTTATAATTCTAGCAACTTCTTCGTCGATTTCTGCAGCAGTTCTTTCAGAATAATCCTTTGACCTGCCAAGGTCACGACCGATAAAGACTTCATTTTCAGATGAATCATAATTTATGGTGCCAAGTCTGTCGCTCATTCCATATTGAGTAACCATGGCACGAGCAATTTTTGTAGCCCTCTCAATGTCATTTGATGCTCCAGTAGATATGTCATCAAGGACAAGGGACTCTGCAACTCTTCCTCCAAGTAAAGATACAATTGAAGCTTCCATTTTTTTCTTTGTCATAAAGGAAACATCATCTTCAGGTAGATAGGCAGTGAAGCCGCCAGCCATTCCCCTTGGAATAATTGTAATCATGTGTACTGGATCTTCCTCTGGCAGAAGCCTTGACACAATTGCGTGTCCTGACTCGTGAACTGCAGTTAGCTTTCTTTCCTTTTCTGAAACTACACGAGATTTTTTTGCAGGACCTGCTTGCACCTTAATTGATGCTTCGTCAACATCTTCCATGGAAATTTCGCTGTCATTTCTCCTTGCAGCAAGTAGGGCAGATTCATTCATCAAGTTTTCAAGATCTGCTGGAGTAAAGCCAGGAGTTCTCTTGGCAATGACTTCAAGGTCAACATCTCTTGCAAGTTTTTTGCCCCTTGAGTGAATTTCAAGTATTGCCTTTCTGGCACGGACATCAGGCTTTCCTACATAGACAGTTCTGTCAAATCTTCCTGGTCTTAAAATGGCAGGGTCTAGTATGTCTGCCCTATTTGTTGCAGCCATTACTATTACACCTTCGTTAGTGCCAAAGCCGTCCATTTCAACTAAAAGTTGGTTAAGAGTTTGCTCTCTTTCGTCATGTCCGCCGCCGAGGCCTGCCCCTCTTCTTCTTCCAACAGCATCAATTTCATCTATAAAAATTATACATGGTGCATTTTTCTTTGCGTTTTCAAATAAATCTCTAACTCTTGATGCACCAACACCCACAAACATTTCTACAAAGTCAGATCCACTCATGATGAAGAAGGGAACGCCTGCTTCGCCTGCAACTGCCTTAGAAAGATAAGTCTTACCAGTTCCTGGAGGACCTACTAAAAGAACTCCCTTTGGTATTCTTGCCCCCATGTTTATAAATTTCTTAGGATTTTTTAAGAAATCAACAATTTCTGCAAGTTCTTCCTTCTCTTCTTCAAGACCTGCAACATCCTTAAACTTTACAAGATTTTTTGAATCTTCCTTATTTATGAGTTTAGCCTTGCTCTTGCCAAAGGAATTCATCTTTCCTCCGCCACCGCCAGCTTGTTGCATCATCTTGTACCAGAAGAAAATTAATACTCCCAACATCAATAGAGTTGGAATCCATTCAACAAGAAAAGAAGTTTGCTTAGTTGGTGTGGAAATTACATTTATCTCGCCAGCATCAGATTTTTCCTTTAAATAATCCTTATAAAAAGTATCTGATGCCTCCTTTGGTATTACAGTCCTAAAGGATTCATCGCTTTTTAATTTAACGCTGGCAATGGAGTCAACTCCATTTTGTAGTGTCACACTCTTTACATTTCCCTTATCTAGTTCTGTGACAAATTCAGTAAAACTTTTTTCATCCACTGTATTTACTGGTGGGCTGAAAAATTTTATTGTGAGCACTAATACTAAAATTAGTACAATATAAAAACCTGCTCCTCCAAATTTTCTATTCAACTATATCACCCCTCCTTATTTTGAATATACAGACTCATCTAGTATTCCAATATAAGGAAGAGCCCTGTATTTTTCGTCATAATCCATTCCATATCCTATTACAAAATAATCTTCAATTTCATATCCATTGTATTTAACAGGCAAGTCAATTTTTCTTCTACTTGGCTTTGAAAGCATAGTTACAATTTCAATGGAATTTGCACCTCTTGACTTTAACACCTTTGTTAGATAAGAAAGTGTGATGCCAGTGTCAATAATGTCTTCCACAATTAAAATATCCTTGCCAACAATTGAAGTAGATATGTCCTTTAAAATTCTAACTTCACCCATGGATCTTGTGCCTTGATAGCTGGACACATCCATAAAATCATATTCAAGGTCTAGGTCTATTTTTCTCATAATATCTGCCATAAAAGGAACAGCGCCCTTTAGTATGCCAAGCAAAAATAAATCCTTGTCCCTATAATCTTCAGTTATTTTTTCTCCAAGTTCCTTAACCTTATTTTGAATTTCTTCTTCAGTAATAAGAACTTCTTTAATATCTGACATTTTTAACCTCCAAAACGAGTTTATTTAAAGTATTTTCATCTATCTTGACATCTTCAGAAATATCCATGCCAAGAACGTAGATAATCTTTTCATCATCGCAAATAAGACCTATTTCATCCCTCTTTAACCTGTCAACTTTTCTGTCTATAAAATAGTCCTTTAACTTTTTATTATTTTTCATGCCCAGAGGCTTAAACCTGTCGCCCCTTTGTCTACTTCTAATAAAAAGGCTTCCTTTAATTTTATCACAGTCTATAGTTTTTATAAAGAAGTCTCCCTGAGAAATTGCCCCATCTTTTGAAATAAAAATTTGGCCAAAGTCTGTGTAATTATTACCCAATTTTAAGCTTGCTTCTCTCTTAACTGATTCACTTTTTTCCTCTTCAACAAAAACTTTGTCGTAGGATTTTCTGGCAGAGATCTTGCTGCCAAGGTTGATGACTCTTCCGCTTTCACCCAAGATCAAGTCGTAAATACCTAAAATATTGTCCCTACTTAAAATATTTTCACTGTAAAAGTTTTTTGCCAAGTAGGATTTAATAATTTCGCAAGCTAGGAATTTGTTAAGCTCTTTCATTTCATCTACAAGAAAATAATTATCCTTGATGCACTTACTAAAATTTTCTTCTACAAGTTCTTCTATAAAATCAGAGGCGTCAGAAGCATTTTCTGAAAGCCTAAGAAGGGCGTCAATAATATTTGGATTGAGTTCACTTAATTTTGGTATGAGGCTAAGCCTAATTTTATTTCTCGTGTAAATTTCTTCAAAGTTTGTCTCGTCCTCAACATAGGGCAAATTATTTTTATGTAAATAGTCCTCTATGTCACTTCTTTTTATGTCAATGAGAGGCCTGTATATGTCCTCATTGACCTCACTTATTCCAACTAGACCCCTAATACCTGTTCCCCTAATAATGTTAAATAGAAGAGTTTCTGCACGGTCATTGGCATTGTGGGCAGTTAAAATTTTTCTCCCAAAAGAATTTTCCCTAAAAAATTCATACCTTAAAATTCTTCCGGCTTCTTCTCTTGAAAGCTTATTAAGTCTTGCATATTCATCCATGTTCACAGTCTTTGTAAGACATTTTACCCCATAGTCTCTGCAAATATTTTTTACAAAGTCCTCATCTCTCTTGGCAGTCTCGCGAATGCCATGGTTTAAATGACAGACTATTATGTCTAAATCAAAGTCATCTCTTAAATCCATAAAATTGTAAAAAAGATACATGGAATCGGCTCCACCAGAAACTGCAAGACAGAGCTTGTCCCCTTTTTTTATAATATTTAATTTTTTTAAATTTTCAAAAAATAACTTGTCCATAATAAAAAAGTGGTAGAACTATCAAAAGATAGTCAACCACTTGCTAATTTCTAGAATTCCTCTTCTTTGTCTTTTGATTATATCTAGCTCTCGCTTCATCAAGTTTAGTATTGCTTTCCTTTAAGAATTTGCTCAAAATATCTTCAAATCTTTCATCAACTTTTTCATCCTTAGGCTCTTCCTTTTTTTCAAGGGCATCCTTAATTGATAGGGCAATTTTTCCCTTTTCGTCAATGCTAAGAACCTTGACCTTGACTTCGTCGCCCTCTTTGATGTGATCCTCAATATTTTTAACAAAAGTATCTGCAATCTCTGAAATATGTACTAAACCACTTTTGCCTTCCTTTAAATCAACAAAGGCTCCAAATTTAGTTACCTTGCTAACTACACCTTCAACAATATCGCCTGGCGATAAATCCATAACTTCCTCCTATTTATTTAAATCTTTATTTTTATTATTAGAAACTTTTTCTTCGCTGACAAATTTATCTTTATTTGAAACTTTTTCCTTGTCTTTGTCTACATAGATAACCTCTCTAGGTTTAACCATGCCCAATTCTTCCCTGGCAACTTTTTCTACAAAATCTGCAGAAGAAGAATTTTCAAGTTCTGAATTTAAATTATCTATTTCAAGTTTTAAATTAGAAATTTCTTTTTTGTTCCCAGAAATAATTTCAAGTTTTTGGTTTCTTATGGAAATTGATTTGCCAATTTTCACAGAACCATATACAACAGAAAATAAAATTATAAGGGCAAGAGCCAGTGGGAATTTTTTTCTTTTAACCTTCATAAATTCTCTCCAATTTAAATCCAATTACCTTCAGTCAATTCTATCGTAAAGAGTTTCTGCATCCTTCTTGCTGTTCACATCAGATATGTCTTTAACCTTGACTTTGATTTCTCTTTCGCCAAGTTTTAAAGTAATAATATCATCCACATTGACATCATCTGCTGGCTTAGCAACTTTGTCATTTATTTTGACAAGTCCCTTTTCGCAAGCTTCCTTTGCGATAGTCCTTCTCTTAATAAGTCTTGAGTTTTTTAAAAATTTATCTAATCTCATAATTCACTCCACTATGAATATATCAAAAAAACTAGAATAATTCAATACTTATAAGAAATTTGAGTATAAAAAAAGAAGGCCTCGCCTTCTCTTTTATTACTTATTAACAGCTTCTTTAAGAGCTTTACCTGATCTGAAAACTGGTGCTTTAGATGCAGGAATTTTAATAACTTCTTCTGGATTTCTAGGGTTTCTTCCTTCTCTAGCTTTTCTTTGTCTAACTTCGAAAGTTCCAAATCCAACTAATTGTACTTTTTCTCCCTTAGCAAGAGCTTCTTGAACTGAAGAAATAAATCCGTTTAAAGCTTGTTCAGCGTCCTTTTTAGTAAGACCTGATTTTTCAGCAATGTTTGCTACTAATTCTGATTTGTTCATTTTATATCCTCCTTGAAGATTTTTTATAATCTTTTCTTAGAATTGCAATGTTTCAGAAAACATTAGGCACTCATTGGGCGCGCAAACCTAAGACTGTTACAATTATAACTCATGTTGAGTTTATTTTCTACATTTATTTTAAAAAAATCGCTATTTTATCCAATTTTTTATATATTTCTTCATAAATTTGTCGTAAATCTATTAGACCATCCCTGTCCTTTAACAAAATTAAGAAAAATAAGATGGATAAAAGATCTTTTTCCTCTTCATAGTCCATGGAAATCGACTTAGATTTTTCTAAAATTTCTTTTTTTATACTTTCAAAATTTTTATCATCTAAATAAATATCTTTTTCACTAATAATAGAAGAAATTTTATTTAAAATCATGTTAAAATTTTTGCCCTGACTTCTTGGAATGTAGACACAGGACTGATGGTTGTAGTCATCAAGTCTTGGAAGTTCATAAATTTTTACCTCTCTTAAGATCTCCTCTGGGAGTCCTGCATTAGTAATAACATAGGCTAAATCCTCTTCATCATAAACTTCTTGCAACAAGAGAGATAAATCTGATGCAATTCTCTTGTTGTAAACTTGAGTGATTAGGGTGTCCCTTCTTGTGTCAAAGTCAAACTTATCTGCATCTGAATCTAAAAACAAAAGTCCATCCACTGCATCCCTTCCCACTGCTGCCAAAACTGGCTCAATAAAAGAAATGCCATTTACTATATTTATTTCAACTTCTCTTTCTATTAGGAACTTCACAGTTTTTTCTGCAACCAGAGGAGTACCGGGCACAAAATAATTTATGTCTTGATCTTTAGATTTTTCAATTAAAATTTCTACGATTTTATTGTAAACTTCATCAAAACTTTCCATTTCATCATAGAGATAGTCAAAGGACTCATAATTTATCTTATTTTCTTCAAAAAAAGAAATAGAGTCATGCCTTTCTGTCCTCAAGAAATTTTTATTTCCATTTTTCATAATTTTTACTGCCTCAAGAGTGAGATCTTTGGCAGAAGTAGACCCAAGTCCAACAACATTTATCATTTTTATCACCTCTTATATTATAGCAACTAAGCTTAAAAAAATCTTTTATTGTCTGCACTTTTAGTCAAAAAAAAGAGAGGTCGCCCCCTCTTTAAATCTTTTATAAAATTTTCTTCAATAAATTTAAAAATTAATCAAAGCCAAATTTTTTTCTCATTATTTCAAGTTCTTCGTCAGTTAAGTCGCTTTCGTCTACAACTTTTTCTTGTTCTTCAGCCATTTGTTTTTTTCTTTCTTCAACAATTTTGTCGTGTTCAGCAATTACGCTGGCAACAACATCTTGTGGAATGTCAATTGATTTCTTTTCTACTTCAGATAGTTCAACTTCTCCACCTACACAAAGCTTTTTGCCGTCTTCAAATTCATAGACAAAGACTTCAAGCTCACCTGCTGGGTTCTTAATGGAAATTTTATAATCTTCATCAAGACCATCTATGTCATCTTCAAGATAATTTACAGTGGCAACTGTGCCTGAACCGCAAGAAGATTCTCTAAATAAGGTGTCTGAACCTTCTACATAGACAAAGGGTACAATTTCTAGCTTTTCCTTGTCAAAGAAAATTACTCCATAGGCTTCGTCCTTGTAATCTTTTTTAAGAACTTCAAGGGCATCTTGGACAAATTTTTCATCTTCTTTTTCTTCAACAATTAGATGACTAATCCCAGGTAGCTGAATGAGTTTGTAGTCCCCACCCTTAACATTTACAGTCTTCTTTGCAAGTGGTGCATCCATTGCAACATAAGCCTTTTGATTTTTCACATCAGCTATTACATCAGTAGTTCCTTCGTGACCACTTACATAGACTTCAATGTCAACAAGTCCATCAGTGTCATAGAAGCCTGCAGAATAAAGTCCATAGGCCCTAGTTGCATTGGCACAAAATTCTCCACCCATCATGTCCATTCTAAGTGGTGCACCTTCATAGGCTGGTGAAATAAATCCAACTTGTTCAACATCCTTATCTATTTGTTCAATTATACACTTTGTATAAGCTTTTCTATAGCCTGGATAAACTGGTGCTACTACAAAGCCAGTAATATTACCACAAGGGTTAGCCCTAAAATATTTAAAACTTTTCTTCATAATCATCCT
Source organism: Peptoniphilus sp. HMSC062D09 (assembly GCF_001811425.1). Taxonomy (NCBI): domain Bacteria; kingdom Bacillati; phylum Bacillota; class Tissierellia; order Tissierellales; family Peptoniphilaceae; genus Peptoniphilus; species Peptoniphilus sp. HMSC062D09. Next base: position 19,031 of record NZ_KV804686.1, read on the forward strand.
CTTCTCGAATCTAAACTTTATCTTACATTTTTATTATAACATACTAAGTTAGTGTTTTTTACTCAACAAGCTTTTTGTACCCGATTTTTTCTTTTTAACTCACTTATTTATTTTAAATATTTTTTTAAATCTTCTACCCTGTCTGTCTTTTCCCATGGAAGGTCTAAGTCATCTCTTCCAAAGTGACCATAGGCTGCAGTTTGTCTATAAATTGGTCTTAGAAGGTCAAGGTCGCGAATTATTGCAGCTGGTCTCATGTCAAAGTTTTCCATAATAATTTTTTCGATTTCTTCGTCAGATAATTTGCCAGTGCCAAAAGTTTCTACATAGACTGAAGTTGGTCTGGCAATACCAATTGCATAGGCAAGTCCAATTTCAACCTTGTCTGCAAGTCCTGCTGCCACAAGATTTTTTGCAATGTATCTTGCATAATAGGCTCCAGATCTATCTACCTTTGTTGGATCTTTACCTGAGAAAGCTCCTCCTCCATGTCTTCCAAAACCACCGTAAGTGTCTACGATTATTTTTCTGCCAGTAAGCCCAGCATCTGCCATTGGTCCACCAATTACAAATCTGCCTGTTGGGTTGATGAAAAATTCTGTGTCCTTGTCAATTAAGCCTTCAGGCACAACTTTTTCTACAACTTCTCTTATTATATCTTCTCTAATTTGTTCCATTGGAACTTCTGGTGCGTGTTGTGAAGATACTACAACATTTTTAAGTCTTAAAGGCTTGTCGTCTTCGTATTCAACAGTTACTTGAGTCTTGCCATCTGGTCTTAGGTAGTCCAGTGTTCCATTTTTTCTCACTTCAGTAAGTCTTCTTGCAAGCTTGTGGGCAAGAGAAATTGGAAGAGGCATTAACTCTTCAGTTTCATTGCAGGCAAAGCCAAACATTATTCCTTGGTCTCCTGCTCCAAAGGCGTCAAGTTCATCTACTCCAGCTTCCTTAAATCTGTCAACGCCCATGGCAATGTCAGAAGATTGTTCTTTAATTGCAGATAAAACTGCACAAGTTCTTCCGTCAAAGCCATACTTAGCTCTGTTGTATCCAATGTCTTCTAGGACTTCTCTTGCTGTCTTTTCAAAGTCAACATAAGTGTCTGTTGAAATTTCTCCAGTTATAACTATCATTCCAGTGGATGCCATAGTTTCGCAAGCCACTCTAGCCTTTTTATCTTCTGCTAAAATTTTATCTAATATAGCATCAGATATTTGGTCACAAACTTTGTCAGGATGTCCTTCAGTAACGGACTCTGAACTAAATTGCCATTTTTTCATTTTTAATTCCTCCATTTTAAATACCTTTGATTTAATGTATGAATTAATTTTTTGTCTTTATATTTATTTTGAAATACTAATCCATAAAAAAAATCCTCACGCAAAAAGTGAGGACCATTAAACCTCATCTTTCAGATAAAAATCTGTGGGATTTAGCACCAACTAGGTTGCCGGGTTTCAAAGTGCCCATTCACTCCACCACTCTCAATAAGGTATTATTTTTTATTTGTAGCTTGATTATAACATCAATATTTACTTAGTGCAATAGATTAAAATAATTCATTAAAGAAATTCCTACAGGATAGGTAATAATACTCATGATAAAACTTAAAGTTATTACCTTTGATGCAAATTCATAGTCAGATTTCATTTGCTTAGTGAAAATAAAACAGTTTGCCGCACAAGGTGTTGCCCAAAAGACATAGGCTATGCCCAGTTCCATGTTTGTAAAGCCAAGCTTAACTCCAATTGGTATAAGCAGTGCCGGAGCTATAACTGTCTTGATAAAGGCAGAGATAAACATGAGCTTAAAGTCGGACTTTGAAGATTCAAAATTTAAACTTGCCCCAATTAAGATGAGAGACATGGGCGTAGAAATTTTTGCCACCATCTCTATTGCCTTGTCCACTCCTTGATATACAGGAAGCTGCAAGAAATTAAATATTGCACCCACAACAACACCGGCGATCATTGGATTTTTTAAAATTTTTATAAAAATATCAATAAAAGAAATTCTCTTGTCCTCTGCTTCACTGTAATAAGTTAAGAGAATTATTGCAGATATATTGTAAAGTGTGAGACCAAAGGCAATTATGACTATCATGTGCTCCATGGAAGGCGCACCATTATAAATTATGTCTAAGATTGGAAAGCCAACATAGACAAAGTTTGAGCGATAGGCGCAGTGGACAAAGGCAGATAATTTTTTCTTGTCCTTAATCCTCAAAGCCTTGGCAATAATTATTGAAATAAAAATTACAAAAATTACTCCCAAGAGTATATATGCCACATATTTTGGATGCAGGGAGACAATCCTTGCATTTTTTATGTCGTAAAATAATTTAAAGGGAAGAGCTAGATAAAAGACTATCCATGTTCCCTTGTCCACAAAGTTGTTATCTATGTATCCCCTTTTTTTTGCGAAGTAGCCTAGGAGCAAGACAAAAAAAACAGGTGATACTATATTAAATCCTGTTAATAAGTTTTCCATTTAATCACCACTATAAATTATAGGTTAAATATTTTATCTTGTCGAGAGCCATCTTTTAAAATACAATAGACTTGGGAGGTAATAATATGAAAAAAATTCTAGGCCTTGTAGCTTCATCACTTATTTTATTTACAAGTGTAAATGTCTTTGCTGGCGCAAAAGTTTCAAGCCAAAGCATTGTGCTTGACGGCAAAGACACTGGCGTTAAGGGCTACAATATTGAGGATAACAATTATTTTAAACTAAGAGATGTTGCTGCACTTCTTGATGGAAAAGATGCTGAGTTTAGCGTAAGCTACGATAAGGAGAGGTCAAGTGTCATCATAAACAGCAAGTCCGACTACACAAAAACTGATTCTGATTTAAGTCCTCTAAAGGATAGCGACAGCGAAGTAAAAAAATCCTTTCACAATATTATTGTAAATGGAGTTAGACATTCACTTAATGTCTACACTATTGACGGTTACAATTATTTTAAGCTTAGAGAGTTGGGACAAACTATTGGCTTTGTAGTTGACTACGACCAAAAAAACAATAAGGTGACAATTGACTCAAGGGCAATTGAACCCAAGGCCATTTTAAACAATCAAGTTGAAATAAAAATACTTGATTATAAAGCAAGCTATGAAGATAAAAGTCTTGACATCTTAAAGGATCCAATCTTAGATATTGATAAATTTTTAGGAAATATCAACAATAGTATTCTAGCTACCAAGGATGAAGGACAAGTTAACGCCGAGGCAAAATACATTAAATCAGAAAAAATTGTTGAAGTTCTTCCAACTTCAACTAAGTACAATGGCAAATTCACTTACAAGCCTTATATTCAAGTGACTCAAGGTGAAAAGTCTGATGTCTTCCCTTATACTTCTAAGTTTGAAGTAGCAAAAACTTTGGCTGCCAAGGGTTTTGATTCTACAAGTGAATTTGAAATCTCTCTTGGTGGAAAGACTGAAGATCATTTTATTAAATACTCATCTTTTAAATATAAATAAGATTGGGTATAATCTAATAGGAGGTGTTTACATTGGAAATTAAAAAAGAAATGTTAATTGGAGAAATTCTTTCAAAAAAGCCTGAATCAATTGGCACTTTAATGAGCTTCGGCATGGGCTGCATTATGTGCCCATCTTCTCAAATGGAATCTCTTGAAGAAGCTGCCATGGTTCATGGTATAGATCCTAATATGCTTGTAGCTGCACTTAATAAAGATAGCAAAGAAGAAGCAGAAGCTTAATTTAAGCTAATTTGAAGGGGCAGATGCCTCTTCTTTTTTACATATTTTTACTGTGGAGGAATATTATGAAACACAAAAAATTTATTATTGCTGCATCGGCTTTATTACTTCTTTCACCCACTTTTGCAAGTGAATTAAGTAAGAACAAGAATGTCATGAATGATGAAGCAGTTTCTGTGGAAGTTACTGCAAAGGAAAAGGAAAAAGTTGAAAAAATTAAAAAAATATTTAATATCACAGGAGATTATAAATCTTTTACAATTTCAAAAGACCCACTAGATAGCGACACTGGAAGCAAATATTTGAATAAGCTTGTTAAGGGCAAATATATCGAAATGTATAGATGGTCCGATGAAAATCTTGGAGGAATAGACATAATCTACAACAGTGATGGCGAATTTATTTCCTATAACAAGTGGACAAATGATGGCGAACAAGACAAAAAAGTTATCGCTAAAGATGAAGCGCAAAAGATGGCTGAGGATCTTTTGAAAAACTTAATAAAAGATTTTGACAAAAAATACACTCTTTCTAATTATGAAGTTTTTAGGGGAAGTGGCGACATAAACATAACTTATCAAAGAATTGTAAATGAAGTTCCACTAGCTGATACCTTTATAAGCGTAAATATTGATAGCCGTTATGGCCAAGTAAGCAATATTTATTCTACGGGTGTAAATTCCTATGCTTATTCTTTTTTAAAGGATTCTGCTTTTAAAAAGGACAATAAAATAAGTTTAGAAGATGCCAAAAAAATATTCTTAGAAAAATCACCTCTAATTCTTTCCTATAAAATTAACGAAAGAAATGACAGTGTAGAAAAAGTTTATCACACAAAAGTTGCTGATATTGATGCAAAAACTGGCGAAATTGTTAAAGAAAAGACAGATATGAACTTTATGCCTTATGCGAAGGCTGAAGAGGCAATGGATTCCAGTGGTTTAACAGAAACTGAAATTAAAAAAATTGATGGGCTTAAAGAAATTAAATCAAAATCTGATGCAAAGAAAAAGGCAATGGAAATTGTGGGTAAGGATTTTAAAATTGCAAATATTGCTCTTTACTCTGACGATGACAATTATTATTACAGAATGACTCTCGAAAAAGAAAAGAACTATGGAAACATTGTTTTAAATGCAAAAAATTTAAAATTAGTTAATTTTGACATTTGGTCTGATAAAAAAGATCCTGAAAACAAGGTTAAAGAAGAAGATGCAATAAAAACTGCAAAAAGTTTCCTTGAAAAATATGGAGACAAGAGTGAATTAAACTTAGAAAAAATCACGGTTGAAAAATCAGATCTAGGTACAAATATTTTCTTCCCTAGGTATGTAAGTAAGATACCTGTAATTGATGAAGGTGCTAAAATTTTTGTGAGTGGCGACAATGTCGTAACAACTTATGATAAGAATTCATCTAAGCATGATTTTGATAAAGCAGAAAATATTGATTTCACAATGGAAGAAGCAAACCAAATTTATTTGAATTCAAAAAATTTTGGTTTGAAATATGAAATTACCGACAATGGTCCAAGGCTTTTATATGGAACAATTAAAAGGATTGAACCTATAATTGGAAAAGATAAAATTTTGAGAGACTCCTTCGGCGAAATAGTTAATTTCAAAGAACAAATTAATTACGAAGACTTTGATCAAGCAAAAAATAAGGAAGCTTTAAATTCTCTAAAGGAAATGGGAATTGGATTGATTGGAAAAAATTTATGTGACAAAGTAACCTATAAAGAATTTTATTCTCTAATAGCAGAAGATTATGGAAAAGATCCTTATTATAAATCAAGATTTGGCATTGACTATAAAGCATTAAAAGACAAAAATATCACAGAAAAAGATATAGTTAAGAGTTTAGTTATAAATAATGATCTGGAAAAATTTACAAAAGCAAAAAATATTTTTAAAGATGATTTGTTTAAAAATCAAAAATCTTTAGGCGACTATGAAAAATATTATATTGTGGCAAAGGGCTTTGGCTACATTGATAAGGAAATAAATCCAGATAAAGAACCAAGTCTTGAAGAAGTTTTATACCTTATCTATAACTCAATAAAGTAATTGTAATTCTTTTGTAATTGCAAGTTGCCTCCCACTGATGTATATTATCAGTGGGAGGTTTTTTATGACCCAAACAAATTATGATAAGAGAAAAAAATTAAGAAGGCAAAAAGCAAGAAGGCGAAAGAGAATAAGACAAATAATTTCTATTTCAATTTTTGCCCTAATCCTTATTTTTATATTTTCAAAGATTTTTTCTGCAATAAAAAAACCAAAGGATGAAATTTCTCCTGCCCTTATGTGGTACTATGCCAATGAAATTAACAAGGACAGACCTAGAAAATACTATTACGATCCTGAATATATTTCCAACGTAGCACTAGATCCTCTACTTCGCATGGAAGATGAATTTATAGTTAAGGGGTCTAATCACTTGAAGAAAGTCGATAAATTTGCCTATGACACAAAGGAAATTCGCCAATACATTACAAAAAATAATTATGGTGGGGACAAAAAAATTGTATTCTTGACCTTTGATGATGGACCAAACAATACTATAACTCCACAAGTTTTAGATATACTAAAAAAAGAAGATGCTCGTGCAACTTTCTTCTTAGTAGGCAAGTCCATTGGAGATAAAACGGCAGGTCAAGTTCGCCAAATTTTAAGAAATGGAAATGCCATTGCCACTCACTCCTTTAGTCACGACTACGACTATCTCTATCCAGGAAGAGTAGTTAGTCCTGAAAGAGTTTATGAAGAAATCACTAAGACTAATGAAAGACTAAAAAATATTCTAGGACCTGACTTTCACTCCAGCGTCTTTAGGTATCCTGGCGGCGAAATGTCTTGGCAAAACACTGATGCAAGTGACGCCCTCTTGGAATCAAAGGGCATACACTGGATTGACTGGAACTCACTTGTTGGCGATGCAGAAAAAAAATCTGTGAGACCAACTACAGTAAATGGTTTTGTATCTTATCTTGACAAAAGTCTTAATGAAAATAAAAATACAAAAATCGCCGTTGTCCTTGCCCACGACGCAAAAAATAAACAACTTACAGCTGACTCACTTACTTCTGTAATAAAATATTTTAGAGACAGAGGTTACGAATTTGGAGTTTTAAAATAATTTCAAACTTATACAAGAACTTCATAAAAAATAAGAGGACTGATTTCAAATGATTAAAAAAAAGAAAATAATTAAAATCGGATTTTTATTCTTCTATTACTTATTATTTGTGAATAGTTTTGGATTATTATCCGAAAATTTTTCAATTTTTCCAAATTGGAATTTATTAATTAATTATCTCGGTCTTAGTTCAAAAGATTTAAGTATATTTTACAATTTTAGATTTTCTATTTTTAGCTTAGTCCATATTATAATTTTAATCACACAAATAATTTCCATAATTATTGGAATACTTATTATTGTTGAAGTTTCTAAATTGTATAGTTCTTTTAAAGAATAGTTTTAGTTTTGTTTTTATGGCAAATTTTAAGAGGGAAGATTTACTTATCTCCCCTCTTATTTTTTATACATAATTTAATTTTATCTAATTCAAATTAAAGTGAATTTTTAATTTTTTCTGCTCTTTCAATTAATTTATCCTTGCCTAAAAGATAAATAATATTTTGCATTTCTGGTCCGTGAACATTTCCTGAGATTGCAGCTCTTACTGGCATGTAAAGTTTTTTGCCCTTTACTCCAGAATCCTTTTGCACTTCCTTCATTAGTCCCTTGGCAGTTTCCATGTCTATTTCATCATGAGATTTTACAATCTTTATAAAGGAGTCAAGAAGTGCAGGCACATGTTCTTGTGCAAGTTCTTCCTTAGCTGAATCTTCTGTTATTTCAATGTCACCAAATAAGAAATCAATGTGTCCTGGTATGTCTTCTAACTTGTCGCAAGCTTCTCTCACTGTGTCAATTAAAATCTTATACCATTCAAAGTTTCCTCTTATTTCTTCTTCAGTTAAAAGTCCTGATTTTGTGACAAATGGAATTGAAAGCTCAGCTAACTTATCTAAGTCGTAGGACTTCATGTAGTGAGAGTTAACCCAGTTTAATTTATCTGTGTCAAAAATTCCTCCAGACTTTCCTACTCTTTCAAAGGAGAATTTTTCTATTAATTCATCCATTGTCATAATTTCTTCCCCATCTTCTGGTGACCAACCAACAAGAGCAAGATAATTTACAATTCCTTCAGGCAAATATCCTCTATTTCTAAAGTCTTCAACTGAAACATCTCCTTGTCTCTTTGAGAGTTTTTTTCTGTCCTTATTTAAAACAGTTGGAAGGTGAACAAATTCTGGTGCATCCCAGCCAAAACATTCATACATAAAAACATGCTTTGGAGTTGATGGAAGCCATTCTTCTCCTCTTACAATGTGAGTGATGCCCATTAGGTGGTCATCAACAATTACAGCCAAGTGATAAGTAGGAAATCCGTCAGATTTCATCAAAACTTGGTCGTCAATTTCGTCTGTGTTTATTGTAACTTTGCCACGAACAGCATCATAAAATGTTATGTCCTTGTTTTTAGGAAGTTTTAGTCTAACAACATAGTCTTCGCCTGCTGCAACTCTCTTCTTTGCTTCTTCAAGAGGAATACCACGACAAAGTCCATCGTACTTTGGAACCTTTCCCTTAATTCTTTGTTCTTCACGAAGATTGTCTAGTCTTTCCTTAGAACAAAAACAATAATAAGCAAAGCCCTTTTCAATTAATTCATCAACATATTTTTGATAAATTTCTAGTCTATTTGATTGAATGTAAGGTCCACAGTCTCCTACATCTGTAATCTTTCCATCTTTTACAAATACACCTTCATCGTGAGTGATGCCTGCCCATTCAAGGGATTCAATTAAATTTTCTATGGCACCTTCCACATATCTAGTTCTATCTGTATCTTCAATTCTCAAAACAAATTTACCGCCATTTTTCTTGGCAAATAAATAATTATATAGGGCAGTTCTTAATCCACCAATGTGTAAATAACCTGTTGGTGATGGTGCAAATCTTACTTTAATATCTGACATTTTCTTCCTCTCTCCTTATTTTGCTGTAATTTCTATAACTTGATAATAAGCCCAGTGATCTCTCTTTAGATCCTTAAATGGGTTCTTTGAATATTTATCTAAGAAAGATTTATTTATCTTTCTATCTAAAACTTTGTTAAAAATTGTGGCAGCTTCTGCCCTTGTGATTTTTTCATTTGGTTTAAATACATTTTTAGATTTACCAACCATAATTCCATGACTTGACAATGTGTTTATGGCATCACTTGCCCAAAAATCTTCTTTAACATCTTTAAAATCAATTGGATTATTTCCAACTTGTAATTTTAAATAATTTGCCATCATGCTAGCAAATTGAGCCCTTGTCATTGCTTCTCTAGGTCTAAAAGTTCCATCTTTATAGCCAGAAATTAAACCCTTTTTTTCAATGAATACAATATTGTCATAGAACCAATCACTTTCCTTTATATCCCTAAAAGAAGATATATCATTGGCAGCTGCCTTGCCATCAATTATTCTTTTTAAAACTGAAGCAGCTTCAGCCCTTGTAATTTTTTCGTTGGGAGCGAATCTATCCTTTGAGACACCTGACATATATGGTAGCCTAATAACTTCAATTGACTTTTGAAGTTCTTCTAAGGATTTATTAATTTCATCAGTGGAAACCTCGTTTTTTACAACAATATATTCAGCTGATGCAATTGCAGCGCGAATTCTCTTTTCATTGACATTACTTGTCTTAGCAGTAGAAAGATTTTTTGCAAAATCAACATAATCAGTTAGTTTTTCAAGAGTTTTAATTGTGCTGTAAAGCTCTTTTTCATCATTGTTGTCATTTACAAGTTCACTAGATTTTTTAGATTCAATCTTAGCTTTAACAATATAGTCTAAGCTTGCCTCTTTGTCTTTAGTTTCAGCAACTATCCTAATTATAGAGCCTTCCTTTAAATCTAAATTTTCAATTTTAAAATTGCCTTCTTCATCAGAAAGTGCATTGGAAACAACTTTTTTATCAATTGCCACCCTAACCATTGCATTTTTTTCTGTCTTTCCAACAATTTCACTAGAGCCATCGTAGACATCCTTTATAGAAAGAACACCATTTTGAGTTTTTGTTGAAGACTCAAGATTTTTTTGATCGCTCTTAGTTTCTCCACCCTTGTCAACATAAGAAAGAACAAAGGAATTTTTTAAATTTGAACTAGAGCCAACGTCATTTTTTACCTTAGTTTCAATTTCAAGATTTAATTTGTCTCCCTTAATGATAGAAAGGTCATTGGCATTTATTGTAATAATATTTTGGTCCTTACCCTTAATAGAAGTCTCTCTAATGTCAAGTTTACCTTGAGATTCTTCTTGGTCTAAAAATTTTGAATTCTTAACTTCAAGAGCACTGTCTAATAAAAGAGTTACAGAAAATGAAGAATACTTCTCTTTGTAATTTTTTGGCAAATTGACAATTAAATTGTACTTCAAAGAGTCCCCACTTTTTACTTCAGAAAGAGCAGGTTGCTCCAAGACAACTTGAATATCCTCAGCTGCAAAAACATTTACAAAAAGTGTAAAAGCCATTATTATGTATAAAAACATTTTTTTCATTAAAAACGCCCCCTTAATACTTTTATTATACTAAAGGGGCTTAAACAATTCAATAAATGAGTATTTAAAGATTAAAAAGCTAGTAATGGTCTTAAATATCTTAGGGTAAAGATTATAGCCAAGATATACATTACAGGGCTAACTTCTTTTCCACGACCTGTTGCTACTTTTAATATTACATAAGAAATCATTCCAACTGAAATACCTTCTGCAATTGAATAGGCAAAGGGCATTGTAACCATTGTCAAAAAGGCTGGCACTGATTCTGTGTAGTCATCTAATTTTATTTGGTTAATTGGACTGATCATAAATAGTCCAACCATAACTAGGGCAGCTGATGTTGCTTGAGCTGGCACAATTGAAAATATTGGGAATAAAAATAATGACAAGAGGAAGAAAAAGGCACAAGAAAGTGATGTAAGTCCTGTTCTACCTCCGTCAGCTACACCAGATGCTGATTCAACAAAAGTTGTAACTGTAGATGTTCCTAGAAGTGCTCCCACAACTGTACCAATGGCATCAGATAAAAGGGCACGACCAACTCCTGGTAGGTTTCCATCTTCATCAATTAAACCTGCCTTTGTGGCAACGCCAGTTAAAGTTCCCACAGTGTCAAATAAGTCTACAAATAAAAATGTAAACATTACTGAAAACATGTCAAAGGTAAATAAATCTCCCCAATGAAGTTTAAAGGCAACAGGAGCAAGTGATGGTGGAAGTGAAAATAACATTCCTCCTGGAAGATGTGTAACTCCTAAAATAAGTGCAAGGACAGTTCCCGTTACTATACCGTATAAAAGAGCTCCCTTTACATTTTTTGCTGTAAGAAAAGCCATTACCATAAGTGAAACTATAAAGACTACTGAAGGTCTTGATGCAATTTCTCCAAGGGCAATTAAAGTTGCATCGTTATTTACAATCATGCCAGATGATGTAAGACCAACTAAAGTTATAAAAAGTCCAATACCAACAGATACTGCATTCTTAAGTGACATTGGTATTGAAGTAAATATTGCTTCACGAATGTTGAAGAAGCTCATAACTATAAAGATGATACCTTCTAAAAATACTGCAGTAAGTGCATAGGACCAGTCGTGACCCATGGAAAGGACTACTGTGTATGTGAAGAAAGCATTAAGCCCCATTCCTGCTGAAAGTGCGAAGGGCAAGTTTGCAAATAAGCCCATAAAGAGCATGGCAATAATTGAAGCAACTATGGTCGCAGTGAAAACTCCACCCTTGTCCATTCCAGTTTCAGATAACATATTTGGATTTACAACAAGAATATATGACATGGTCATAAAAGTTGTAAGTCCTGCCAAAAATTCTGTCTTGGCATTAGTCTTTCTCTCACTTAGAGAAAAAGTCTTTTCAAAAAAACTTGAATTTGTTTCCATTTTTTTCCTCCTTTATAAATTCATTTTTAATTCTATCACATTGAAAGGCAAATGACACAAGGATGGTAAAGTTTTTATTTTATAAATTTACAAATTAAAAAGGACTCTTGATATCAAAAGTCCTTTGAGTCTATAATTTTTTAAAAATCTTTTTTCTCCACTATTATTCTAGAGACTGTATAAATTATTATAATGAAAATAATTAAAGATAAGGATAAGACAAGCTTACTACTTCTATTAATTATTCCTATAAAAAATCCTGCTGGATTCTTTCCAAACTTATCTAATATAGGAAGTAGAGCTGGCGAAGATGTAAAAATTGTTCCAATGCCACTTGTTTGTCCAAAGTAAAGGTAAATTGGAATACTTATAAGATAATATGCCATTACAAAAAGCATAATAAAAAATCCAAGGTTAAATTCAATTCCATTTATTTCAACATCTTGCATGATGTAATAAATTAATATTGAATCTATTATAAAAATCATAATGATCTTTATAAATTTTACATTTATTAGGTCAGCTCTTGTTGAACCAAGAGTCAAAAGGTAGGGTTTGCTCTTATCTATAATCATTCCTTCGCTGGATATTATATATAGGACATAGTGAATTAGTAGGCTTATAATAAATAATAGGGTAAAAGCTCTATCTGAATAGAAAGAAAATTCCACTGACTTTAGTCCTATAGTCTTTAGGGAAAATATCATTGCAATAAATATGAAATAGGCGATGATAAATTTTTTTCTAATTTTAAAATCATTTAGTAAAAGTAATTTCATACTATTCCCCTCTCCCTCAAATATTTTGTGGAAAACTTGTAGTCTAACTTAAAGGACAAAATGCAAATTATTATTGAACCTATAATAAAGGCAGGTCTGTAGTTTAATAAATTTTCGTAATAGGCTGCGTAGGTCATGGCAAAAAATATTCCTAAGCCTACAATCAAAATACTGTAAAGAAATACAACTATTCCCTTTTTATATTTTGTAAAAACAATGTGACTAAGGCTAAGTGCCATAAAGTCTAGGGCAATAAATATACTTAGATAAAGATTTATCATAAAATTTTTATCTTCATCAGCACTAATAATTAGTCCAATTAAAAAAACAAGAGTGGTTAAGATAAATATTATTAGATTTTTTATAATTTTTGCATGAGAATAGTCTTCTAAAGAGACTGGCATAGTCATGAACTTTTGAAAATCTTTAAAGTTATCTCCAAAGACACCTTGTGCCCTAATGATAAATATCATTGTAAGAGTCCATTGGCTAAAAAATCTGTTGAAGGCTTGTCCTGTTATCAAAAAACCAATAAAAAGTATGGAAGTAATAAATATAACAATTGGTAGGGCAAGTTTCTTTACAAGTTTAAAGTCATTATATAAAACTGCTTTCATTGTTCACCTCTTGATAAAAATATCATTATGTCCTCCACACTGGCCTTATCAACAACTTCATTGGGATAAAATTCTTTGAAAACTTGGACATTTTTTATCAAGGCTTCTGTTGAGTATTTATTTTTTCTTGTCTTTAAGATAAAGTCTCCATAATTTTTTAAATTTTCTTCAGACGTTTTTAGGATTCCATATTTTTCTATTAGGGAGTCCTTTTCATCGTATAAGATTACTCTTCCCTGGTGGATATAAATTATATAGTCTGCGATTTTTTCTATGTCAGACAAGATGTGTGATGAAAATAAAATTGTCCTGTCTCCATCTCTCATGTAGTCAAATAAAAACTCAATAATTTCGTCGCGAATAACTGGATCAAGTCCAGAAGTTGGCTCGTCAAAAATTAATAATTCTGGCTGGTGACAAATTGCAGAAATTATTTTTAATTTCATCAAGTTTCCTGTGGAAAGTTCGCTTAACTTCTTGTCCCTTGGCATCTTAAATTTATCTGCACAGTCATAAAATACTTCTTCATCAAAATTTTTGTAGGCAACTTTTAAAATGTCTACAACATCTTTTATCTTAAAGGTATCGTTGAAGAAGGAGTCAGGTATCACTGCCCCAATTTTTTCAAAAGATTCTTTATGAATTTTTTCTCCAAAAACTTTTATGTCGCCTTGGTATTTGTATAAATCTAAAATACATTTTAAAAGAGTTGTTTTTCCTGCACCGTTTTCGCCAATTAGACCTATAACTGCTCCCTCTGGTATTTCTAAACTGTCTATATCAAGTTCAAAATCCTTAAATTCTTTTTTCAAATTTTTTATTTCTACTACTTTCATAGTTCACCCACTTCGTCTAATGTCTTTAAAATTTCTTGCAATTCATCTATGCCAATGCCAGAAGCCTTGGCAACTCTCATTGCGTCAGTAAAATATTTTTCTATCTCTGCAAGAGCATTTTCTCTTACAACTTCTTCATTTAATTTTTTTACAAAGGAACCCTTTCCTGGCATGGAATAAATGTAGCCCTCTTGCTCCAAGTCATTGTAGGCACGCTTTGTCGTTATGACAGAAACCTTTAGGTCGCTGGCAAGAGTCCTCATACCAGGAAGAGCTTCGTCTGCTCTTAGTTCACCAGCAACAATTTGAGCCTTGATTTGATTTTTTATTTGCTCGTAAATAGGAAGGCCGCTATCATTTGAAATAATAATTTTCATATCACACCACCTTTAAGTGTATATACTTTATATCTACACTATAGTCTCGCCTGATAAATTTGTCAAGGCTTTTAAAAATTTTTCTCCAATAAAAAAAGCCGGCAGAGAATTTTCCCTGTCGGCTTTACAATTAAATTATTTATTTTTTCTTAAATCTAACTTTCTTTTGAATTTCTCCAGCTACTAGTGGAATAAGTGATGCTCCAAGTACAACTGCGATTTCTCTTGGTCCTAAGTCCATTAGTCCAAAGGCATCGTTTAAGACTGGTACATAAATTACAACTAGCATTAGCATGAAAGAGAATAGAGTCGCAAACACTAACTTTTTATTTGTAAATACTCCAAGTTCAAATACAGTCTTGTCAATTGATCTTGATGTGTATGATCTTAAAAGTTCACAAATAATTAGGGTTGAAAATGCCATTGTTCTTGCATGGTGTAGTCCTTCAGCTTGTCCAAACCACTCAAGTCCAACAAGGTATGCAAGAAGTGTTGCTACCGTAATTGCAATAGATTGAATTGCAACTGTAATTTTTATTTCTGTATCAAGGATTGGCTCGTCTGGATCACGTGGTGGTTCATCCATTATATCAGCTTCTCCTCTTTCAACTCCAAGTGCAAGAGCTGGGAAGGAATCTGTTACAAGATTAAGCCAAAGTAATTGAATTGGAATTAGTGGCACTGGCAAGTTCATTAAAATTGAAATTAAAACTATTAAAACTTCTCCCAAGTTACAAGAAAGGAGATATGCAACGAATTTTTTTATGTTGGAATAAATTATTCTTCCTTCTTCAACTGCATTTACAATTGTTGCAAAGTTGTCGTCTGTCAAAATTACTTCTGCAGTATTTTTTGCAACATCTGTGCCTGTAATTCCCATGGCAATACCAATATCTGCCTTTTTAATTGCCGGTGCGTCATTTACACCGTCACCAGTCATAGCTGTTATGTGACCATTTTGTTTTAGGGCTGTAACAATTTGAACTTTATTTTCTGGTGAAACTCTAGTGTAGACAGATTTTTCCTTTACGATTTCTCTAAGTTCTGTCTCAGACATTTCGTTAAGTTCTCTACCCATTATTGCTTCATCGTCATGCTCAGCAATGCCAAGGTCCTTGGCTATAGCAAGTCCTGTTTCAAGATAGTCGCCAGTAATCATAATAGGTCTAATGCCAGCTGACTTACATTCTTTTATGGCAGCCTTGGCTTCTGGTCTTGATGGGTCAATCATTCCAGTAAGTCCAACAAAGACCATGTCCTTTTCTATGGTATCTGATGTGATTTCACTTGGCATATCGCTATGTTTTCTATAAGCATAGCCTAAACATCTTAGGGCCGATCTTGCAAATTCACTGTTCTTTTCTAAAATTTCTTTTCTTAATTTTTCGTCAAGTTCAACTTCTTTTCCATCAATTAAAACTTTTTCGCATCTGTCAAGGACAACATCAGGTGCTCCCTTGGTAAAGGATGCAATGCCCTCAAAAATTTTGTCGTGGAAAGTTGTCATCATCTTTCTGTCAGAGTCAAAGGGAATTTCTTCCAATCTGTCAAAATTTTTATAAAGATTATCCAGTCCATTTCCTGCCTTTTCTGCAAAAGTAAGAAGGGCTCCTTCAGTTGGGTCTCCAGTGATAGAAGCTTCACCATCCTTTAGCTTTAATTTTGCATCATTAGTTAAGGCTGCAATTGATGATAAAATCTTTAAATTTTCATCTTCATCAATTGTGACAACTTCATCTTTTTTAGTGACATCGCCTTCTGGAGAGTAACCAGTTCCAGTTACATGATAAACTTGTCCGTCAGTAAACACTTTTACAACTGTCATTTCATTTTGTGTAAGTGTACCAGTTTTATCAGAACAAATTACTGTTGTTGTACCTAATGTTTCAACTGCCAAAAGTTTTTTTACTATGGCATTTTTTTCTGCCATCTTGCCCATGCCAATAGAAAGTACAATTGTTACAATGGCAGGAAGTCCTTCAGGAACAGCTGCAACTGCAAGGGAAATTGCAGTCATAAACATATCTAGTGGGTCATGCTTGTAAATTAAGCCAACTCCCATTACCACTGCACAGATAACTATTACTAAAATTCCAAGAGTTTTGGAAAGTTTTGCAAGTTTTCTTTGAAGTGGAGTTTGCTCATCAGAAACTGTTGCAATAGAAGTTGCGATTTTACCAATTTCTGTCTTGTGACCAGTTTCTATAACTACTCCCATGCCTCTTCCATAAGTTACAATAGTTGAAGAATAAGCTAAGTTTTCTCTATCGCCAATTTCCATTTTGCCATCATAAACTGCATCAAAGTGTTTTTCAACTGCCACAGATTCACCAGTAAGTGAAGACTCATCGATTTTTAAATTTGATGATTCAATTAATCTTAAATCTGCTGGGACAATATCTCCAGTTTCGAGAACAATTATATCTCCTGGCACTAATTTATTTGAGTCAACTTCTTCGTGATCTCCATCTCTTATTACCTTTGCCTTTGGTGAAGACATTTTTTGCAAAGCTGCAATGGCTTCTTCTGCTTTTCCCTCCTGATAAATTGAAAGAAAGGCATTTACAATTACAATGGCAATTATAATTCCTGCATCGAGAGCTTCTCCTACAAAAATAGAAACAAGAGCTGCTGCAATTAAAATAATTATCATTGGGTCAAAAAATTGCTCCTTTAATTTTTCTCCAAAGGATTTTTTCTTTTCCTCTGCTAGAGCATTTTCCCCATACTCTTCTAGCCTTTTTTTGGCTTCATCTTCACTTAGTCCCCTCTCCTTTGTGGTGGAAAGATTCTTTAGGACCTCATCAGGCGACTGATTATACCAATTCTTTTCCATAATTCCTCCTTATAATAAATGCAAAATAAAATCATAACCACCGGCTAAGCCGG